>DAIQOU010000751.1:0-2023 GCA_036787725.1 Bacteroidales bacterium | reverse complement strand
ACCTTCCTCACGAGCAGACAATACGCCTTTTTCTTTTGCAAACGAATAATACGCCTGCACCGGTTTCCAATTCCAATCCCACGTCCAAATCTCCTCCTTATCGGGATTATATGCAGTAATATACAAGACATCGGCCGCTCTCCAATCGGAAGGCAGACTCACCCGGAACGTTCCCGATTCGTGCGGTTTTATATCCGGGCCTTTCAGCTCACCCGTTTTCAATATCTTTTCACCATCACTCAATGATTTAAGCGTCCAAACAAAACGACAATCCTTCAGATTGGTAAAATCATACCGGTTCTCTACCCGGAATACTCCGTCAAATCCTTCTTCCAACTCCTTATTAAGAATCTGTACGGGAGCCCACACCTCTTTAACAGTAAAGAAGCTGCCTTCTTTCTCATGATGAGGGCCTACAATTCCATCTGCACCGTAATTTCCGCAATTATCGATTTTTCCGTTTTGATCCGTACGTATTACTCCTTCATCCGCAAATACCCACAGGAATCCGCCGACACACCGGGGATGATTACGCATCATCTCCCAATAATCCCAAAGGCCGGCACCGATTCCTCCATCATACAATCCGTGTAAAAATTCGGTAGGCATAAACAGTTCGGGTTTTCGCATGTATTCCTGACTTTCTCCATACGAACGATAATGCATGGTCTCAAAACCGCCAAAATTACCTTGCGGATGAAGCACCGGACGTTTTTGTGGATCCAACGGAGCAAACTCCGAATCCAATTCCGTATTCCACCCGCCTTCATTTCCGTTAGACCACCAAGTAACGGAAGGATGATTTACATCTCGGGTTATCATTTCATATACCAGTTTCTTTCCTGCATTGCTGTCGTATTTGCCATGCCATCCTCCCAGTTCTACCATAACATACAATCCCAATTCATCGCAAGCATCCAAAAAATCGGGATCCGAAGGATAGTGAGACAACCGCACTGCGTTCATATTCATCTCCTTTATCAACCGAACATCTTCATAATTCGCTTTTTTACTCAACGTACGACCTGTTTCCGGGCGAAAACTGTGACGATTCACCCCTTTAACCATTATCCGTTGGCCATTAACATACAATCCGTCTCCGGAACGCACTTCTATTGTTCGGAATCCGAACCGCTCTTTGACCCGATGCAATTCTTTGTTACCGTCCATCAAAGAAAAAGTAACATAATATAAATGAGGCGTTTCGGGTGTCCAAGCAGAGATATTACCCATTGTTCCGCGAAACGTTGCCTTATCCGATCCGTTAGGAACGGGTACTTCTATCGGCGCCCCTATCTTCTTTCCGTCTTTATCGGTCAATTGAGCTATGACTTTAGCATTTTCCCCCATGGCATTTCCCAAAAATACATCCGCATAAAAACTTCCGTCCGCTTTGGCATCGATAGCTGTCCTTTCGATAAACAATGCCGGTAAAGCTTCCACAAATACCGGGCGAAAAATACCTCCGAAGTTCCAATAATCACCTCTCCTTTCCGCTAAATTCACACTCGGATTGGAAGACTCTTTACTTACCGTTACCTCCAACACATTCTCCTTATCTCCAAAAAAAATACGATCGGAAACATCGCTTTTAAAGCGATAAAAAGCCCCCTGATGCAACCGTCCGCAACGACGTCCGTTTATCTGTGCTTCACAATCGGTCATCACACCGTCAAATACAATACGAACCACTCTTCCTTCCCATTCTTGGGGCAATTTAAACTTGTATTTATACTTTCCCTGTTCTTTTGCAATCCCCGGAGGATCTGCTTTCCCGTAAAAAGGCATCCCGTACTGATAAGTACCAAACCCTTGCAATTCCCAACACGAAGGAACTTGAATGGTCGTCCACTTCCCGCTGTTTCGTCCTTCGGTACAGAAAAACTCCCAATCGACAGCATCATCGGACCCCGTACCCGACAAATATTGTATTCCCGTTTCTACACCGGCTTGAGAAAAAAGGCCGAGAGAAAAGACCATTCCCATAATTAAAGACAAGGATATTCGTTTCATATGATAATTA
>DAIQOU010000750.1:0-2024 GCA_036787725.1 Bacteroidales bacterium | reverse complement strand
TGACTTTATCTGTTTCGTGTAGTGACTTCTTAGATGTGGTTCCCGATGATGTGGCTACCATTGAGATGGCATTCTCCAACAGAAGAAACGCAGAGTATTTTTTGTATACTTGCTATTCTTACATGCCTAACCTGGCCAGTATACAATCGAATCCGGGCTTGGCCGCAGGAGACGAAATGTGGAATGCAAATGATAAGAATCACTATTATGAAAACAGAACTACTTTTTTTGTAGCTCAAGGAATGCAAAATACTTCTTCTCCTTTGGTAAATTACTGGGGAGGAGGAAATGGAGGACGCAATCTTTTTGTGGGAATAAGAGATTGTAATACTTTATTGGAAAATATCGATAATGTTCCGGACCTCAATCCCTCGGATCGAAGTCGTTGGGCTGCCGAAGCAAAAGTGCTGAAAGCTTATTTTCATTATTACCTGATGGAACTGTATGGTCCGGTTCCTATTATTAAGGAGAATATTCCGGTCCATGCCGGAATAGAAGAAACAAAAGTCCCGAGAGAACCGGTGGATAAGGTCGTGGAATACATTGTCAGCCTGATTGATGAAGCGACGGAAGATAAAGATTTTCCTTCTCCTTCTCTTCCTCTCTATATACGAGCTGAAGGTACTGAAATGGGACGATTGACCTTACCCGCTGCCTTGGCAATAAAAGCCAAAGTATTGACATTGGCCGCAAGCCCCTTATTTAACGGAAATCCCGATTTTAAGAATTATAAAGATCAAAACGGAGTTAATTTTATTAATCCGGTAGAAGACAGTAAGAAATGGGAAAAAGCAAGGGATGCTTTAAAGGAAGCCATTGATTATGCTCATAGAGCAGGACACGGATTGTATGAGTTTGATGATAACCTGAAGACCTCTGTATCGGATACCACTTTATTGGAATTAACGTTACGGAACACTATTACTTCTCGTTATAATAAAGAATTGATCTGGGGATTGGGATTTTGGCATGGAGAGCCCGTCGGCGGAGATTATACTACAAATGAATTACAGGGAACTGTCAATGCCCCTTTAACCAGCTATCATCAAGGAGATCAAATTTGGTGGACCCGTTCCATGCATAACCCTACCCTGAAAATAGCGGAACAGTTTTATACAAACAATGGAGTTCCTATCGAGGAAGATGTAAATTATGATTATGCCAATCGTTTCAGTGTTCAATTGACTCCTCCGGAGCATGACTTTTATTTGATTAAAGGATTCCGGACGGCTTATTTGAATTTCTATCGGGAACCGAGGTATTATGCTTATCTGGGATTTGACGGAGGAAAGTGGTATACATCGGAAGTTCCCGGCGATACACGTTCTTTTGAAGTGCATAATAAAGCGAATGAAGTGGCAGGTAAGTCAATGAATAATTATAATATTACCGGTTATTTTGCCAAAAAACTGGTTAGTTATAAGTTGGTTATGACGGAATCCCAACATACCGGCCCCACCCTCGGGTATCCTTTCCCGATTATACGTCTTGCTGATTTATACCTGCTTTATGCCGAAGCGTTGAATGAGTGTAAAGCCTCTCCTGATAATGAAGTATATCAATACATTCAATTGGTAAGGAATAAAGCCGGGCTGGATAAAGAAACGGGCAGTCTTGTCAATACATGGGCTACCTATTCTTCGAATAGAGATAAACCAAAAACCAAAAATGGTATGCGTGATATTATCCGTCGGGAACGTTTGATCGAATTGGCTTTTGAAGGACACCGGTTTTATGACTTGAGGAGATGGCGATTGGCTTCCGAGTATTTCCAACAACCCGTACGCGGATGGAATGTCTCCGAAAAAACAGAAGCCGGTTATTATCAGGTTACTTACTTATTCTTTAGAAAATTTACGCTTAAAGATTATTTCTGGCCTTTATCCAATAAGGATCTCTATGATAATGATAAGTTGATACAAAGTCCTTATTGGGATTAACCGGTAAAGTAAGGGAAATGAAACCTGCATACAAAGTTCACAAGAAAGAGTATAACCGGGAAGCGGGTTTCATACGAATTGAGT
>DAIQOU010000749.1:0-2025 GCA_036787725.1 Bacteroidales bacterium | reverse complement strand
CCGCTGAAATTGCTGATCGTATAAGTAAACGTTTTTTCATCGCCTACGTTCAGAAACTCGGCACCTGTGTTGAAGTTCCACGCATGGAAGGAGGAGCCGTTTTTGTAAGCATAAACATCGACCGGAATCGGGGCATCCATCGGAGCCTCCCCGGTATTGTTCAATGTGATATCCAACGTGAGTTGATCGTTTGCCAAATCGAACACATATTTCATCTCTGCAATGCCCGCATCGGCAATAGGAGAAACATTTTCCAGAACACTCTTTTCAATAGGCCCCTGTTGTACCATCATTCCGTTGAAAGGGTAAAGCGTTCTCTGACCATCAACGGATTCCATCTTCAAATTCAAAGGAGCCGGATTTTTGATTACTTTCAGATCACTGTTAATCGTATTTTGATAGAATGCATATTGGTTCCATACCTTACGCGCCTGTGCCCATGGAGTCCCTCCTTCCGATGCCGGCTTGGCTCCGTAAATGCGAAGCGTTCCGGTATGATAAGCATCTCCCGTAGAACCGCTGGGCATGATTACATACGATTCCCCGCTCGGACTCAGCGAAGCCACTACCGGATACTCGCGACCCGTTCCGGATAAATTATTGGAGATGGTAATCACTCTCTCAAACGTTTTCCCGTTCAGAATATAAAGATTTTGTTCGTCCCGATAAACGATTTCGTTCTGCTTGTCATTATCGAAATCGAACATACTCATCCCCGTTTGCATAGACGAATAGTCTATAAAAGTGTTATCTCTTTTTAATTCCACTATACTATTAGTTGTGGGATTGTATTCATACCGATAAATAGAGGTACACCCTGCCGAATTTCCTCCCCCCATGAAAGCGATGTCGGGATAAAGATTACCGTCCGTATCTCCGATAAAAGGCCAAGAAACAGCAACCGAAGGATTACTGTTATTAACACAAATCCCGGAGATGGTAGTAGTCGGATATTTTAATGTTCCTGTAGTAGGGTCCCAAATATTCAACTCTATTTTCCGCTCCGCAAGGAAGGCTCCCACCGTAATTACTTCGATTTGTCCATCCAAATCAATATCCGACAAACCGAAATAATTGGATGCAGTTACCTGGGAAGCCGTTACCGATTGGGTTACTGTATTGCCCGAAGCTCCATCCGGATTCGTCAGATTCACTTTATAAACAATATTTCCTCTTACTATTTCGGGAACGCCGTCTCCATCGATATCCTGAGCGATCGAATTGAAATTGGTAGTCCCGGAATAAAGAGTTATCAATTTATTGTTTTTATATCCGTAAATGGAAGTTCCCGCATAAATTTCGGGAATGCCGTCGTTATTGAAATCGGCAATACCTACACTCTGATAGTAAGCCTGAGCCGAAGTCACTTCATCTTGCTTAACTCCATTCCGATCGTATACAGCCAGTTTGAAAGACCCGCTGACTCCCATGGGAATGATAATTTCTCCGTATCCGTCGTTATCCAAATCCGCCAACACGATGGAGTTGTTGGTATTCATATAAAGTCCTCCCAAATTAATCTGAGCTTTCCGTTTCAGCTTCAGACCATCGGCCGTACGCGTCTTAAAGTCGTAAATATTTATATATTGATAATTTCCGTGAGAAGTACTGGCTGCCGGAATAACCATTTCCGAATATCCGTCTCCGTCCAAATCGCCTATGGCCGTAGCAAAATAAACACTTGTTTTATCTTCTGTTTCAATTACCTGTGTCATGGTAAAATTGAAATCTCCCACAACATTGATACATTCCCCCGCATCAAAGAAATTATCGGGAAGATTATAACTGGCGCTGGCTCTCAACCAGGTATACTGGGCGTGCAAAGATCCGCCCAAGAACGGAAGAACACCTAACAAAGTAATAAGTAGTCTTCTTTTCATATTTCCTCCTTTTTTTCCGCGATTTGAATTCCTTTTTTCTTATACAGGGCATAAGCCAAGCCTGCCACAATCAATACCAAACAGCCGTCCTTTACCGGAAGACCGCCGATGGGATCGCCCCCGGGACCGTACAATGCGGGTTGAT
>DAIQOU010000233.1:0-7145 GCA_036787725.1 Bacteroidales bacterium | reverse complement strand
TTATCGAAAGGGTTTACGCTGGATTTTGATATAAAACTGAGGATGGAAGAGCATAATTTCGGGTATGTTTTCAGAATTATAGCAGATAATAAAAAAAGTTTTGATCTGATTTCAAATTTTTCACCCAATCGTCGCACGTTGAGATTAATTGAAGGAGATGATTTGTTTTTATCTTTTGACCGGGACAGTCTGGCTGATTATTCCATCGGGGAATGGACTCATGTGAGATTTGAATTTACTCCGGGAAGCATTTATTTGACTTTTAATGATAAAACATTGAGTACCGAATGTGATTATCGGGAATTAAATGATTTTGAGATTTATTTCGGCTATACAACCGATGACAATTTTAATTCGTGGGATCTTCCTCCCATGTCAATCCGTAACATTCAAATCACCAATCATAAGAATCAACCCGTTGCTTATTGGCCGTTGAGAGAACACGGAGAATCGGACACTTACGACACTGTGAAAGGGAAGAGAGCTCTCACCCTCAATCCGATTTGGGAAGCGGACAAACATATCAAATGGGTGTTGGAACAAAAATTAACGTTGCCTATTTACACACAAGTAGCCTATGATCCTATTCATAATTATATTTATTTAGCCAATTCTTCGTTTCTTCTTCGGTACAATACTTTTTCCGGTTTGTCAGATACCTTATCGATAAAAGGAGGAAGCCCGTATCGGGAGCGTAATAATCAACTGTTATATCATCCTTATTATAATGAATTATGGTCTTATGATTTTGACAAAGAAGAACTTTCCATCTTTAATTTCGAGACGATGGAATGGAGCGTTTCCGACTTGGAAGTGAAAAACCCTGATTTTTCTCAACACAACGCTTTTATTTCGCCTGTCGATTCCGCTTTATACACTTTTGGAGGATACGGAAACTATAAATTTAAAAACAGTTTACATAGAAAAAGAAGGGATAATGGAGTGTGGGAGACTGTTCATTATGACATTCCGATTCCTCCGCGTTCTTTGGGAAGTTTGGGGTTTAAGGATAAGGAAAGAGTGTTGATATTTGGCGGACACGGCAATCTTACCGGAGAACAAGAATTGGGGACAAAAATATATCATGACCTTTATGAAATGGATATACGAACTCACGTTACAAAGAAAGTTTGGGAGTTTCCTCAATCCCCGGATGATTTTGTAACCGGGAATTCGATGATTGTGGATGAAAAGCGAAATAAAATTTATGCTCTTTGCTTTCCCATTAAATATTCAAACAGTTCTATTGTTTTATGTTCTTTTGATATTTCTACCGGAGAGCGTGAAATATATGCCGATTCCCTTCATTATGCTTTTGATGATGTGAATTCTTTTTGTACTTTATATCATAACAAAGAGAATTCCAACATATATGCTGTTATATCCAATAACTATCAAAATCAAACCGATATTTGTATCTATTCGCTTGCCTTTCCGCCTTCCACCAAGGATCGGATATATATAACGCCTTCCGGAAATATGTTTTCGGGGAAGGCAATGCTTGCCGGTGCATTCGTGGTGGTTGCAGGAATGTTTTTTTTCTTCCTGTATAAATTGAAGAAAAAGAAACGGTTGGAGCAAGAGTCGGATACCGTTGTGTCGGAAGATAAAAATGAAGTATCGGGTTCTCAACAAAATTATTATGCTGCAAGCGTAATTCATACTAAATCGTCTATTTTATTCTTGGGAGGATTTCAAATCCGGAATAGGAGTGGAGAGGATATAACGAAAAGCTTCACGTCAGTGGTAAAGCAATTGTTAATTCTCATTATTTTATACGGCCAAAAAAATAAGAAGGGAATTTCCAATTCGGTTCTGAAAGATATTCTGTGGTTTGATAAACCGGAAGAGAGCGCTCAAAATAATCGTCGGGTTAATATTCATAAACTGAAAGTATTGTTGGACGAACTGGATGGAGTAGAACTGATTAAACATCACAATTATTGGTCTATTGAATTTTCCGAAGAAGGGTATTGTGATTATGTAGAAGTAAACCGGTTGTCGGAAAAAATAAAAGAAAGCAAAATAATAACGGAAGCCGATCTGAAGGAATTTCCGTTGGATATTCTTTCCGAACCCTTATTACCTTTTACTCAAGCGGAATGGTTGGATGCTTTTAAGTCTGATTATTCCAATAAGATATTGGATATTGCCATTTCTTTATCCAAACACAAGGCAGTAAAGGAAAATAATAATTTATTGATTCTCATTGCCAATATTATATTTGCCCATGATAAAACAGATGAATATGCTTTACATCTTAAATGCCGTGCGCTAATAGAAAGCGGGAAGATCAGTATGGCAAAAAACACCTATGATATATTTTGTGCAGAATATAAGAATTTGTTGGGTATAGAATATCCCAAGGATTTCAAAGAGGTTTGTTTACCTTGAATAGTTTTGCTACCGGGAAGTAATCCGATGTGATCGAGGGAGGTAATTTATACAAAATTCTTTATGTTAACAGGCTTACTATAGAGAAAAGATAAAAGGTGTGAAAGCGTGAATGGTAGAAAACTAAAAAGCGTGAAAGATGGTGAAAGATGGGCATACATCTTGCGACACCGGGTGAATTTATATTGTTGCAAAACGTGAAAGTATGTTGCAGTAAAAACAAATTGCATGTTACCGCAACGTATTTTTATATTGATGATGAATGGAGATTATTTCGACTTTAATTCTTCCGAAAGCGTTCGAATTGTTTTATTGAAAACAGGATGAATTAAATCGGGATCTATTTCACAAAGCGGTTCCAATACAAAATCTCGCTTATGAAACAACGGGTGGGGTAGGGTGAGTTGTTCGGTCCGGATGATGAGGTTGTCATACATAACAAGATCGATGTCTATGATGCGGTCGAGATAGGCTTGCGTCGTTTTTTCGGTTCTTCCGAGCCTTCGTTCGATTTCTTTGGAAATATGAAGTACTTCGGTCGGGGACAAAGACGTTTCCGTTTTGATTACCATATTATAAAAAGAATGAGGAGAGTCAAATCCCCACGGTGGTGTTTCCATTACAGAAGATCGATCCGTAACGGTACCTATTTTTTCTGAGATCAAGGCCAAAGCCTCTTCCAGATTCCGGGATTTATCTCCCAAATTGGTTCCGAGAGATAAGAAAACAATATGAGAATCGGGATATCCGAACGTGTTTTTTTCGTTGGGATATCCCGATTTTAAGTTGTCGGGTTTCATTATAAAATCAGCATCGCATCGCCGTAAGCGCCGAAACGATATTTTTCTTTGATGGCGGTTTTATATATATCCATTATTTGGTCGTATCCTCCGAAAGCAGTGGTAAGCATCAGCATGGTGGAAAGCGGCAGATGGAAATTGGTGATCATGGAAGTTGCCACCGAAAAATCGTAAGTAGGGAAAATAAACTTATTAGTCCATCCGTCGAACTCTTTGAGGTATCCTTGAGTTGTCACCGTGCTTTCTATAGCTCGATTCACGGATGTTCCCACCGCACATACTTGTTTATTATTGTTTTTGGCCTTATTTACAATATTGATGGCTTCCGTTGCTATGATTACTTGTTCGGAATCCATTTTATGTTTGGTAAGATCTTCCACATCGATTTCTCTGAAATTACCCAATCCCGAATGTACTGTTATAAAAGCAAACTCGCAACCTTTTATTTCCAACCGTTTCATTAATTCGCGGCTGAAATGCAATCCGGCAGCCGGAGCAATCACAGCTCCTTCATGTTTGGCAAAAATGGTTTGATAATATTCCGCATCTTCCGGTTCGACCGGTCGGGTAATATAAGAAGGGATAGGAGTTTCGCCCAATGCATACAACGCCTTTTTGAATTCCGCATGAGGTCCGTCGTATAAAAAGCGCAATGTTCTTCCCCGGGAAGTCGTATTGTCGATTACTTCCGCCACCATGGAATCATCTTCGCCGAAATACAATTTATTTCCGATACGGATTTTTCGAGCAGGATCAACCAATACATCCCACAGGCGCAATTCTTCATTGAGTTCGCGAAGCAAAAATACTTCTATTTTGGCACCCGTTTTTTCTTTATTGCCGTACAACCGGGCCGGAAATACTTGCGTATCGTTAAAAATAAAAACATCTTCATTATCGAAATAATCAAGGATGTCTTTGAATATTCTATGTTCTATTTCTCCGGTTTTTCGGTGGACGACCATTAATCGGGATTCGTCTCTGTTTTTTTCCGGATACTGAGCAATCAGTTCTTCCGGAAGATTAAATTTGAATTGAGAGAGTTTCATAATATTAATTATTAAAAAGCGAATTGAGGGTAATCAATTCAATTTTCCGTTATTTTATCGATTTCATCCAATGTTTTGCATTGGTCCAAGGTAATGTCGCCGATTCTTGTCCTGACCAGTTTTGTGAGATGAGCACCCGATTTCAATGCCAATCCGATATCTCTGGCCAATGCCCGAATGTATGTGCCTTTACTGCAAACCACGCGTATAGAGATTTCAGGCATGTTGCAAGTCAGTAATTCTATTTCATCAATAACCAATGTCTTTGGTTTCAATTGCACTTCTATGCCTTCGCGAGCCAGTTCATATGCCCTTTCTCCATTTATTTTACACGCAGAATAGGCGGGAGGGATTTGTTCGATGCTTCCGACAAACGATTTCAGTTTTTCTCTGATCAGTTCTTCTGTGATGTGTTGAGTTTCATACACAGCATCCACAGCTGTTTCCAAATCAAAAGAAGGGGTGGTGGCACCGAGTTTCAGTGTGGCGATATATTCTTTGGTCTGATATTGGAATTCTTCTATTCTTTTAGTTGCTTTGCCCGTGCAGATAATCATTACTCCTGTAGCCAAAGGATCAAGCGTACCGGCGTGTCCTACTTTTATTTTCTTGACTTGGAGATAGCGCGAGATTTTCACTCGGATTTTATTAACCAAATCGAAAGATGTCCAACCCAAAGGTTTATCAAAATATAAAATTTCTCCTGCTTGAAAATCCATTTTTTAAATACTTAAACCGGAACCGAAAAAGTTATAAGCTAAAATAATTCCCCCGATGGCGATCCTGTACCAACCGAATAATTTAAATCCGTGTTTGGTAACATATTCGATGAAGAATTTGATAGCCAACAGGGCTACAATGAAAGCCACTATATTACCAAGTATAAGTACACTCAAATTTTGTTGCAATAAAACGGATCCCGTATCTGAGAGGAATAATTTCAGCATTTTGTAGCCGGTTGCAGCAGCCATGGTCGGAACGGCCAGAAAAAACGAGAATTCGGCAGCGTTTTTGCGGTTCAGTTTTTGAGCCATTCCCCCCACAATGGTTGCCATGGAACGGGATACTCCCGGGATCATGGCAATACACTGGAAACAACCGATCAAAAAAGCATTTTTATAAGTAATTTGCTGGTCTTTTTTTGGTTTATCGAACCATTTGTCTACAAACAGCATTACAATCCCTCCGAGTATCAGCATCACAGCTACTACTGTTACGCTTTCCAACATTTGGTCGATGTAATCATTGAAAAGGAGCCCCAATATTCCGGCGGGAATAAGTCCGATCAGCAGTTTTCCGTAAAAAGACCACGACTGAAAAAAACGTTTCCAATACAATACCACTACCGAAAGGATTGCACCAAATTGAATTATAACAGTAAAAGCTTTAATGAATTCATTGCTTTCCATGCCTAATAAACTTTGGGTTATAATCATATGACCCGTGGAAGAAATAGGAAGAAACTCGGTCAGCCCTTCGACAATGGCTATAATAACAGCTTGAAATATGCTCATTTTTCTTTGTCTTCGAGCGTTTCTTTATTTTTTCCTTTTTTAAGAATTGCACCGATTACCATTATAAAGCCGACCATAGTTACAATCGGGGCTACCACGATTCGTCTCGAATCGAAAATAGAAGGGTCGAAACCGGTTTCTTCGGTAGTTTTTCCTCCCAACATTAAGACAAACCCCAAAATGATTACCGCAATAGAGACGGCTAACAGAATAAAGTTTTGTTTTTCGAATGCAAATTTATTGTTCATGATTATTTATTAATAAATTAAATGTCATTTATACATAATAAAGATCTCCGCTTTTCATATGCAGATAACGGTTTACTCCAAAATAAGTAGCCGTTACAGATATAATAATTCCCATGCCTGCTACCGCTATTCCGACAATCAGAAGCGTATTGATATTGGTTAGCTCGATAAAGCCCGGAATTTCTTTAGCAGCATAATATAATAATCCGAGAAGGGCTCCCACAGCCAACACTGCGGCTATAATTCCCGAAAGGACATTGGATCTGATAAAGGGCCTTCTTATGAACTTGTTTGTTGCGCCCACTAATTTCATGGTGTATATAATAAATCGTTTGGAATAAATCATCAATCGAATCGTATTATTAATCAATGCAATGGAAATACATAATAAGATGACAGTTAAAATGAACAGAACCAAGCCGATCTTTTTGATATTTTCATTTACGGATTGCATCAAATCCTTTCGATAAAGAATGTCCTGAATGGTAGATTGGGCCTTGAGTTCTTTTTCGATGGATCGGATACTGTCTTCGTTAGCATATTCGGCTTTCAATTTCACCTCAATTGAAGCATATAAAGGATTATAACCCAAAAAAGTTTCGGGGTTTTCACCCAATTCCGATTCCAGTTCTTTGGCGGCTTGTTCTTTAGAAATCCATTCGGCTGATTTTACATAAGGAGCCAAACTTAACTTCTTCCGAATATCTTTGATCTCCGGATCGGAAAGATCATCATTTAAGATAATGGAAAAGGATAAATTTTCTTTTACATAAACGGATAAATCTTTAGCAAAAAGAGCCAGCAGTACAACCAAACCCAATAAAAAAAGCACCAAAGCGGTACTGATGGTTGCTGTTATACGTGAATTTATGAAAGTCGTTGTATTAATCGGCTTTGACATTTATAAATTTTATAAGACGGAATAGTGTACTAAATACCCAAATTGCATGCAAATTAACAAATAAATTACGAGACTCCCGGTTTTTTTGTGATTTTTTAACCTATTGCACTTCTTCACCGAATAAAGTTGCGGGAGATGCTTTTATCACTTTTACCCGCACGGTGTCTCCGACTCGATGAGAACCCTTATTAAAAATGACCACTTTATTTTGCGGAGTTCTTCCGAAAAGTTGTTTGTTG
>DAIQOU010000010.1:15573-24721 GCA_036787725.1 Bacteroidales bacterium | reverse complement strand
ATAATTTATCATATTAGAATTAAAAGAAATGCATCAAGAAAGCATAACCGGAATGTATCCTAAACGATTTCTGAGTACTTCAAAGAACATGTCTATGTCACCCCCGGCGGAATGTTTTCCGATCCGCAGTTACGATATATCCCGGATACGCTCGGGACAGACAGGATTCTTTACTCCGTCGATTATCCATATATTGAAATGGATAAAGCCGCAGGATTCCTTGAAAATGCACAGATAAGTGATGAGGATAAAGAAAAGATTGCCCATGGTAATGCAGAAAAATTACTTACTCGGTAAATCATCCGTTTATCTGTCAGATTTTTTGTTAATCCGGCTGATGTTCTTTTATAATCTCCGGCGTGTAACGTTGTGCACCGAACAGGTAAAATATTGATACGCTGTGCTTCATAAACCTGTATTTATTTTGTGACCTTATCTATCTCGCATTGCTTGATCAGCACTTGGTCTCCTTTCTCATAAAAGCCCCGCAGCTCTCCTGTGAGAGTTACTTCGTCTCCCTTTGACACTTTGCGCAATTTGAGGTAATCCGAGAAAGGAAGTACACAAAGGATACGGCTCTTGCCGCCTTTCTTCTCCGACAATTCAACTGAAGGAAGCGCGTACACATCGGGCCCCACGAAAACGGCAAAACCTTTAATTGTTACTTTCGTTTTACCGTATTGTTTCAAAGCCGCATCTTCATCTTCCTTAAAAGCGTCGTAAAGTTCTTTGGCTGCAATAATGGAATCCTCTATGGTTGTTTCGTTCATTTCATTCATATCATTTATTTCATTTACAGTACCGGTAGCCGAAAGGTGTGTATTCGCTCCGACTACCAATAACAGGATGAGTATTCCTGTTGTATAAACAATCTTTTGTCTCATACCTTATATAAATAAACCGTTCTTATCGAGATTTATATCCAACATAAATGAGCTGTTGGCCCGAGCCTTGGGAACGAGTTGTTCCATTCTTTCCAACTCGTTTGCAGTAAGCTTTACATCCATAGCTTTCAGCGAATCGGTAATCTGAGCAACTTTTCCGGAACCAACAAGCGCGATGATGTCTTCTCCCCGGGTCAATACCCATGCGATGGCGAGTTGTGCCAACGTAATCCCCTTCTCGCGGGCTATCTCTTCCAATGCTCCGGAAGCTGAAAGGTTATTGCTGATACCGGCACGAGCCTCGGAAGACAGATGTTTCATCGCCGACAGCTTTTGTTGCGGTGCACTTCCACCGACAAGTCCGCCCAAAAGAACATTGAAAGCCACTACTCCGATGCCCAATTCGCGTGCGGTAGGCAAGAGGTCGTCTTCGATATGCCTGTCCATCAACGAATAGCGCACTTCTACCAGACTGATGGGATGAACTTTATTGGCCTTTCGCAGAGTAGCACCATCTACTTCGGAAATACCAACACTTTTTACATATCCCGCCTCCACCATATCGGCAACGGCGCCGATAGTATCTTCCACAGGGATATGAGGGTCAATGCGAGCGGGCTGGTATAAGTCAATATAGTCGGTTCCCAAACGTTTTAAGGTGTAAGCCAGATAACTTTTAACATGTTCGGGGCGGCTGTCTATTCCGTAGAAGTGTCCGGCGGGAGAAATCAGTCCACCAAATTTTACAGAAATGAACACATCTTCCCGCTTGCGGGTCTTCAATGCTTCCTTGATAATCATTTCGCTTACACCATGAGCATAAAAGTCGGCTGTGTTCAGAAAGTTTACGCCGGCATCCAATGCCGCATGAATGGTGTTGACACCTGCCTGCCGGTCTGCTGCCATTCTCATGGTACCCATACCGATACGGGAAAGATCAAATCCATTTGTGTTTGTTCTTAAACCTTTTACATATTTCATCTTATCAATCTTATATTTAGTTTCACGATGCAAAGATCGGGAAAAATATCATGTCCCAACAGGGCAGTTTCCGCCAAACTATAGTCAAGACCCGACAATTGACAGAAATATCAGTATATTCGCAGTGAATTAATGGTCAATTACCGCAATGAATAGAGATAAAGATGTAGGAGAAAGGAAGAAGGAGGAAGGAAATATACTTCGGGAATATTCCATAAATCAACTGATAATACGGGAATTCGATCTTTCCTTGAGGCCGGAAGATGCTGAAGACAGGTATCCTCTCCGTCTAAAGGATTCTTTACTGATTGTGGTGCTTTCGGGTAAAATATACATTCATATGAACTATCAAAATCATACCCTCGAAAAGAATATGGTCGTACAGCTTACCGAGGATGATATCTTACTAAACATCTCCCACTCGACTGACTTTACGGGGTATCTTGTACGCATTTCTTCAGAACTGCGCTCGGAGATAAAGGGCATGACAACGGGGGTGAGATTGCAAAAAGCTTCCCGGTTAAAACGGGCGTATCCCATTCAAAAACTCGATGATAAAGAATTCGGCCGGATAATCGGACGTATCCGAAGTATACAGTCATACATATCCGATCAAACACATATGTATCGTTCACTCATCATCAGGCATGAAGTGATGAACCTCTTTCTCGACCTGGATAACAGCCGGGCAAAAAAATACAGTGATGGGGAGGTAGAACTTTCTCATACCGAACTGCTACGCGAAAGATTCAGGGAACTGCTTATCGAACAGTGCCGACATCACCGGGATGTGGGCTATTATGCCCGGGAACTTTGTGTGAGTCCGGATTATCTTTCCCGAGTTATGCGGGAATATGACGGGGGATCGGCAATGAAGTGGATTGCTAATGCTGTTGTAGCGGAGGCAAAATACCTGATGCGTCAGCCGGGAAAAACTATCAATCAGATTGCATGTGAGTTGAATTTTCCCGATCAATCGACTTTCGGGAAGTTTTTTAAGAAGCAGACAGGGGTATCGCCAAAGGAGTATAAAAAAGACATTTCGTTATAAGCTGTTCATGCATATTCTCTATTACTTCTCGGCTATCACCAATATGCCGGAATATGTACAAATATGATATATTCCGAAACAATTCAAAAACCGGTATTACGGATAGCGGAGTATATTTGTACCTTTAATTCTCTTGATTTATGAAAACAACTTTCTTGACGATTTCTTTTGCAGCAGTATGTGCTATCGGTATACCGGTAAAATCGAATGATTTTATCCCTTTACCCCAACGCGTAAATATACAAAGCGATTCGGCCGAAGTTCATCAAATTATCGATAAAGAATGGGTAGCGGTAGGAACCGATAAAACACATGCCATACAATATGATTATACCAAACTCTTCAAAGAACAACCCTCGTTTCGTTTCGAATTGAAACAAGAAGATAATACGTTGGAAGGATATGCCAAAGGAGAAACCAAAGGTCGGGCCGAACTCTCTTATTGTTATGCCACCGCTGCCGACTTTAACAATTATCCTCCGGAAACATTCTCCAATGCCCGAAAAGCCAAAACGGTATACCATTACGGAAAAGGGTTTTGCGCCCAAGGCTCTTCTAAGCATTATGAGTTTTCGGTTTATATCCCTTCGGAGTTGAGAGAAGACATTTCCGTTATATTTGCTCAATGGCACGGCATGCCCGACAGACGGTTGGTTTCCACTCCGGAAGGAGAAGTAAAAATGCTTTCGACAGAAGAATTTTCGGAATTGTATGAACAAATGATCTTTAAGAAGAATATCGCTTATGATAAAATTCTTAAAACAGATAAAAAAGGAAAGCCGGTAAAAGACAAACAAGGACAGCCGATATATCGGGCCGGCCAACCCAACGGATGGCTGATTGAACAAGGAGGGTATCCTCCGCTTGCTTTCGGATTTTCAAACAAATGCTTCTATATCAAAGCCAATTCGGATCGGAAATGGCTTTCTGATAAAACCGATCGTTGCAATGCCAATCCGGCCAAAGCAGAAATTATGAAACCGGTCACTTCCGAGTATAAAGCCTCAACCATTGCTTATAAAATGCCGTTCGCCCAATTCCCGAAAGATTGTTGGATTACATTCCGGATTCATGTCGATTGGACAGGCTACAGCGGTCCGACGGAACAAATCACCAAACCGGGAAGGCTGGATGTATTAATGAACTACATTCAAAACGAGAAGGAAGTAAACCAAAAAATCGTAGATAATGAAGAAATATTTATCGGAAGAAACGATGAATACGGATATTACTTCAAATTCGGCATTTATCGGGTAGGTAACAGTACGGTCCCGGTATATTATAACTTGGCCGGATACAAAGAATACTAACAATTAAGGTGATATGGGAATATATATCTCCATCAATAGAGCATCTTCATTCACTTGAGTAAAATCATTCAAATACTTCTCAAAATGTAGGGAATCTCTCAATGTAAACTCACTTTTAGGCACCCAATAGCGATAAATGTTGCAATAAAAGCCCTCCAAACCCACAGGAGAACCGCTGTACTTAAAAACAGCATACTTTCCTCCTTCCGGATGCTGAATACTGTATTTTCCCAACGGTTTTACAGACCCTTCGACCTCGACACAAGCATACATTCTGCATTTGTCCGGTGTTGTATGGGTTGAAACATCGCGGCTCAAACAATAATATCCCTTTATCAAGTCTGTCCCATTTTTCTTGTCAACAAAGTCAAGAAGTGAAGTCCAAGCGTTTTTAAATGCATATTTATCTGCGAATGCGTTTCTTACAGGAAAACATAATAAGGATATCTCCGGAATAATCCGTATTTCGGGCTCTATTTCCAAATCGGCAACAGGTTCCTCAAGAGGAGAGGTTAAATCCGAAGGACTTTGTCTGAATTCTTTCGGATTCATTCCATATCTTTTCTTAAAAGCCTTGGATAGAGATTCGGCCGTTTGATATCCTACCCGGTCGGCAATTTCTTTTAAGGTAAGCTTCGTTGTATGTAATTTAAATGCCGCTTTCTCTAATTTCAAACGCTGTATATACTCTCCGGGGGATTCATTTAAGATCGCTTTGAATATTCTGTGGAAATGGTATTTTGAAATATGAGCAATTTCGGCCAATTTATCCAGATCCGTAACATTCGCCAAATTGCGGTTTATATACTCCAATACCCGATATACAGAAGTATAATAATCCTCATGGATAGCATGACTCTTCCATCTTCTCAACTGTTGAAGCTTGACCGTTTCTTGTAAGATTCGTTCCCCGTCACTGATATGATATTCTCCATTCTCAACGGTTTCTCCGGAAATCCGCACATTCTCTGCTGCCTGTTCATAAACCGATACATCATCTGTAAATTCCCCTTCTTTGAAACAAAAACAACAGTATTCCTTCTCCGGAATACCGTTCTTCCTTGTTCCAAAATGTTCTGATGCCGGCATAGGCATTCCACAACTTTGGCATATCATTTTATTATTTTCGTTTTGCATATACAATACCTTCCGTATTCCATCCTTTGTTTTCGTTCCGGATCCGCTTCTCCCACCTGAATCCGGTTTCGGTGATATTGGAAATGATCCATTTCATTTTACCTTCCGAAACTTCTGTATGCACTACCGAATCTCCTTCTCTCTTTCCTTCCAATCGGAAAGCCTGCCCGGTACATCCGTAATATATATCCCAATGATGCGTTCGGGGATTATATATCCTTACCGTAGTACCGTATTCTCCATCCGGTTGAGGATTGATATTCCTTTCCGTACGGGATGGAACAATAAATAAGTCCTGAACAGCCATACCGTCCAATATACGGGAAAAGATCCATTCTCCCCTTACCCTTCTTTCATTATCCGTACCTTCGTGCTCCACCCACTCCAGCTCCCATTCTCCTATCAATTTTCCGTAAAGATCATCTTTCTCCGGAATCAAATCATTTTTCTCGGTTGCAACCAAAGCCGTTACAAAGTTATTCATAATCGGGTAACTTAATGTTTTCGCAAAGATACGCCTTACGTTGATACTTTACCTGTCAATTCTTGCTTTTTGAGACAATGGAGCAGGAGGTGCCGGGAGGCATTATATTTCCAATTCGGGTAATACATCTTTCAATTCTACTCGTTTCCCGTTTTCTTCAATAATGGTTGAATCCTCATAATTCAACCGAATGCTCTCCTGTTTATTTTCCACTGTAAATGCAGGTTTACCCTGAGAAGAAAGATTGGCTTTAATCTCCCAATCCCCCACTTTAATCGTATCTTCAGAAACAAACTCCGGTATGATGGCGGTATCATTCCGATGTCGGGTATGAATGATGGTTACAAAACGATTAATCCGTTTCTCGGAAGTGGTAGCCGTAAAATGCCAATGATTCGAATAAGGAGCGAAATATCCTTTGTCATCTGCCCGGAGCCAGTTTACCGCCGGATAAAAGAATTGATCGGTCTTTTCGACGTTCAACTTTCCTTCCGAAAACAAATAGGCCTCCGAAACACCCGTTTCATTAGATGCTTTTATGTATATCCCTTTTTCCCTTTCTATTACCTCCATAGGTTGTTCTACTGTATGCAATAAATAATTCCAGGTTACCGAACTGTCGGCCTCCAATTCATCGTATATAAAAACCAAATCGGCCCCTCCCAATTGAATGATGTGCCTGCGAAACGTTTTTAGCCGGTTCTTATCCCATCCGTTTTCCGGAGTATATTCCAATCCGGAAGCCTTTCCCCGCTTCTGCCAAAGCGGAGAAACCACTTCCCCATACGCATTGGAAGCATCTCCCAATACATATCCGATTTTCTTGCCTGTATAATAACGCGGAATCCAACCATAACCTTCGGTTCCTATCTTTTGCCCCATACCATTCACCAAGATGGTGTTGTGGGCTCGGGTAGCACGATGACAATACACACTGTGCTCATCTGTAAAACTGATATGATGTCCGCTGCTGTAAAATAATGATTTCCCTCCATAAAACGTATTAAATGCATTTTGATTGGCCAATGCATGCGATGTAGATCCATAAGGACTTGAACGAAAAGTGACCATTGCATTCTTCTTTATATTACCCCAATCAGACATAAAAGAAGCCAATCCCGTCTGTGGAAAAATATACGATAATGGTAAATCCTTCAACCCGGGACCTTTGGGGAGCAACTTATCGCATTGGAGCCGGAACCAGGAAAGATCTCCCGGCTTAGACATAAATCCCTTTTGCATTAAACCGGGATCGGATCGACTGATAATATCAACATAATCCGCTAAATAAGTATTACCGGTTAAACGAGCCAACGCATCCGCATAAGCCAACCGCGGACCGTTCGGTTGCTTTACATTTTGATGGCTGCTTCCGTTTCCTCCCGATTTTGAAAAGGGAGGCTGTTGATAAATGACATACATACCCGACCCTCCATACCAAGGATCGGCAAAGAAATTATATCCGCTTACCCGGCTGTAGAAATAAGGAACCTCTATCAGAGTCCGTATATTCACATGGAAATAAGAATCTCCATTGTGCCACCCTCCATCCTTATTCAGCCCAGGAAACCGAGCCAACCACAAATTATAACTATAGTCGGTCCATTGATTCGCCTCCGGCAATTCTCCATATACGGCAAACGCTGCCATCGTAAAAATACGCAGATTCATTTGCCAATTGTGATTGTCCGCAATATGATTTTCCAAATGATTTACAAATCCTTCAAATATCTTATTTCCGCTTTCTTTTATTTCTCTTAAAAGCAGGGATTTCCGATCTTCGGAAAGAATAGTATAAAATGAATCGTAAGCCATGGAACAAAGCGACAACAGAGTCGCCCGATTGAAATCTCCGACAAAATAAGGTGTCTTTTTCCAAGTAATCATTTCTTCAATTCGCTTCAAGGCAGCTTCGGCATAAGCTTCGTTTTTAGTGAGCACATACGCCCGGATCAATACTTCGGTATCGGCTTCTTCCCGGTCTACGATACGACGACTTTCCCGGGTCAGCAAAGCATTCTTTTTGACTTCATTGTCCAACTCACTCACCTTGCCGGTATCTATAACGTTGGTTAAATGAACAATCTCTGCTCCCAATGCTTTATCCGCACGCTGTAAATACCGGCCGGCCTCTCTCTTCATCGAACTCTTCTCCCTAAATTCATCCCATTCATTGTTGAAAACCAATATACGAGGATGGGAGCGGGGCAATTTTCTTATCAGTTCGGTATAGGATGGAGGAGAAAACCGATCCGGATTATCTTTTATCGTAAATCGCAATAGTTGCGACCAATCGGTTTTTCCATTCTTTACATACCCGTATTGCCAATACCACACGCCCGAAGTAAGCGGTTCCTCCGGATTATAAAAGGGCCAAAATAAGTCAGCGGTTATTACATTCGTCTTAAAACCGGAGTCCGAAGCAATACGAATCCGATAATTTATCGTATGGGGATCCGGTTTCTTTTCTTTAATATCGGATTCCATACCATCTAAGCCACTGTGTACTTCGTTCATTTCCAACGGCCACATAAATGAAACACTCCTATCGTCGATGTCGGCATGATCTGCGGGAGAAGGAGTTTCTCTCATCTCATGCATCAAGGTAATATCCGATAACCTTACAGTAGATTGTCCTTGTACAAGACAAGCTATACACATCAATAGTAGAAGAATAGTTACTTTCTTTTTCATTAATATAAGTTTTATAAAAGAATGAATATTGCTTTTCGTTATCTTATCTTCTCGGGAATCCGCCGGTTAAGTTACGAATCGGATGCAATTACCCGCCGGGGGTAAAATGTGCATAACCTCGGGTTAAGCCGGCGATAAGTCCCGGAGGGACGAAATCATACTTAACCGCATGTGTAGCGCAAGCGAAACTTGCAGGTCGAAAGAAGACGGCCTTCCACACTTCCGACGGTTACGCCCCGCTTCACCGTCGGTTAAGCATAAAGGCGTCCCGTACGGGACTTGAAGACTGCCGTATGCCGTATCGTTATCGGTAATCTGCATATGTGCATATGTGAACCCTTCTTACTTAACTTAATAACATTGCTCATTAGGGGTCCGGAGATTGAGGAGGGTTACCTCCCCCGGGTTACGCTTCGCTCACCCCAGGTTATGCATGTTAAAGCCCTTCGGGCTTTCGCGCTTTCCCCCTTTCGCGCCTTCCCTCTTTCGTGCTTTCGCGCCTTCACACCTTCGCGTTTTCGGGATGATCCATCTATAATATCCGATAATACAGGTTTACTTTATCTCCATTTTACTGTATTCCAAGCGCTATTGCTTCCTTTGTGGT
>DAIQOU010000010.1:7963-15473 GCA_036787725.1 Bacteroidales bacterium | reverse complement strand
GGTTTACTTTATCTCCATTTTACTGTATTCCAAGCGCTATTGCTTCCTTTGTGGTTCGGATAGCCGGGGGTATGTTCCCTCCAACAGGAATCGGCCTCTACTTTCAAACTGCGATAATCATCATTCGTACGTATAATATAATCATCCAACAACGCCCGATGTTGTTGAAGCACCCGGGCATAAGCCGGGTCATGTGCCAAGTTTATCCGCTCGCCCCGATCCTTTTCCAAATCGTACAATTCTTCTCCATTCCCTTCCAGGTAATGTGTATATTTATAACGAGGACTGCGGATCATACGTCCCGGCGTAATAATCTCTTCATATTCGGTATGCCACTCGGAAACCGCATACGGCCGAGTCTTTTTTTGTTTCTTCCCTTGCAGGAAAGGAGCTAAGCTGATACCGGGCTTGTCTGAAGGAACCTCAATCCCGGCCAACTCGCACAGGGTAGGTAATAAATCCAGCGTAGGCTGCGTCAGGAATTTATCGGTCGGCTTTTTCATGTTCCGTATGCCCGGTCCGGCAAAGATAAAAGGTACATTGATTATTTCTTCATAAAAGCTCACTTGTTTGGTTACCATGCGATGAGAAGCCATTCCGTCTCCATGATCGGCAAGAATAACCACAATGGTATTCCGGCCGGCCGGAGTGGAATAAAGAGCATTCAACACCTGATCGATTTGTTTATCTACCATACGGGTATAATGATGAAAAGCAGCAATGTAATGACGATAATTTGTTTCATTCCAAGGAGATGCCTGAGCCATACGCCGATGATTACAGCAGATGTATTGAATCGGAACCGGAAGGTTCGACCAGTCTTCCGGTTCAAAATTAGCGGGTAAAGGGGGCAGCTCTCCCGAGATCGGCCGATCGGTATGGACTCCTTCGTTTGCTCCTATGTAACCGCAAATATTATGAGGATTTTGAAAGTCTGCAATACAAATAAACGGTTTTGCGGGCGGATCGGTTAAGTAGTCCACCACATCCGAACAAGTACCGACATCCAGAAAACTGTCCCGGTTTACGGGAAATTCGGGATCTTCAAACGGTTGAGGAACCGGTTCCTTATGTGTAAAGCCGCGCAACGCTCCCATATCATGTGTTTTCCCGAAATGTACGGCCTCATATCCTCCGGCAACAAAGAGGCTTCCCAACGTGGGAATATTTTCCGGGACCGGTTTGTTTACTCGTGCATCGGTATTGGAACGCACATTCGTCTGATGAGGCATCAGACCGGTCCACAAAGCCGCACGGGAAGGCTGACTCAACGGACAACCGACATAAGCATTCGCGAACACCACACCTTGTTGGGCCACCCGATCGATGGCAGGAGTAACTCCTTGGGTTTCTCCGTAAGCTCCTACCACTCGTTGCGTTAAGTGATCGCATTGAATAATTAAGAAATTGGGGGATTGTTGAGCAATCCCGCCAAGAGAACATACAGCCATTCCGGCCAACGGAATAATGGGTTTTATCATGATCTGTAAAATATTATTATGTTATTATTTTCTCAAGGGTGTATCAAAAGGCCGAGTACTTCCCGAGGAAGTTACGAAACGGCTTTAACCCCTTCAGGGTTAGTAAGAGAGGGGGTTTGTAACCGCCACGGGTTTCACTCGGGGCTAGTCGCATTAAAGCCTTTCAGGCTTTTTCCCTTCGCGCTTTCGCGCCTTCTCCTTTCCTCCCCTTTGCGCTTTTCCCAAAACGGGACTATATGCAACCTTAAAAAGCCTTTCGCGCTTTTTCCCTTTCCTTCCTTTCGCACCTTCGCGCTTTCTGCCTTTCGTGCCTTTGCACTTTTCCCGAAACGGGACTTACATGCGACCTTAAGCGGATGTCGACCGGTCGGCATCCGGAAACATCGGAACCCTTAAATCTCCAAATCCGGCAAATAATCCGACAATTCTTTCTTTACCGGTTTACCCTTCACCTGATCGGTAATGAATGTTACCCCTTCCTCCCGGTCTTTACCATAAGATAAAGATACCGGTTTTTCTTTATGTATTATATGAATATAAGCTTCTCCCCCATCGGTAAGGTTGCAATCAATCTTCCAGTTGCCTGTTTCAATACTATTTCCCTTACGGATTACCTTCCTATCTTCCCTATCCCTGCCATGTGTATCGATAATCGTTAGGAAACGGGCTTTCTTACACGCCGAAGTGGTTGCCGAGAAATGCCAATGATCGGGATATTTCACAGTTTTTCCTTTTCCGTCCGTTACCTTCTTCCAGTTGGTCGGAGGACAAAAAAACGTATCGACAACCGCTTGCCGGGTTTTCTCGGAACAATAAAGATGGGCAACCGACACTCCTTCCTCATTCCTCCCTTCTATAACCACCTCGTGATCATATTCTTGTACCTTCATGGAATGAACTGTCGTATGCAACATAAAACTCCAGGTGACCGGTTCTTTTCCTTCCAATTCGTCATAAATAACATATAACCCCGCAGATCCCAACCGGATCACATGCCGGCGAAAAAAAGCGGTCTTATTCACATCCCAGCCGTTTTCCGGTGTAAACTTGGTGCCCGCCAAACGTGCCCGTTCCAACCAAAGAGGAGAAGTGACTTCTCCATATGCATTGGAAGCATCTCCGGTCACATACGATATTTCTTCTCCTTCATAAAAACGCGGTATCCAACCATATCCTTCCGTGCCGATCTTTTGTCCCATACCGTTTACCAATATCGTATTATGCGCCCGCGTATTCCGATAAGCATACATACAATGGTCATCCGTAAATCCGGTACGGTGTCCGCTGCTGTAAAAAATAGGTTTACCGCCATAAAATGTATTGAATGCATTCTGATTGGCCAGCGCATGAGAAGTCGATCCGTAAGGAGAAGAACGGAAAGAAAGCATGGCATTCTTTTCAGGTTGTCCCGGCGCCGTATGCATGGTAGCCACCCCGGTCTCATTAAACACCCGGGTGGAAGGCAAATCCAGCAAAGACACATTTACTTCCGGAAAACGTTTATTCGTAATACAACGATACCAAGTCAAATCACCCGACTTTCCTTCAAAAGCGCTCCGGAATATATCCGGCTCTCTTTCTTGAATGTAACCCACATACGCTGCTGCCCAAGGATTGTTACACTCACGAGCCAACGCATCTGCATAACCGACGCGAGCCCCTGACGGCTTGAGCTGTGTTTCGTGCGAATTGCCATGTCCGGCCGCTTTGGAAAAAGGAGGCTGATGATAAATAACATACAATGCATTCTTATTATACCACGGATCATCAAAATAATTAAACCCGGTGATGCGCCCGTAAAACGCAGGCACTTCCACCAACGTCCGAATATTTACATGAAAATAAGAGTCTCCATTATGCCATGCTCCATCCGAATTCAAGCCCGGGAACCGGGATATCCAAAAGTTATAACAATAATCGGCCCACCGGGCAGCTTCGGGCAGTTCATTCAGGGTGGCAAAAGCAGCCATATTCAAGATACGGAAAGTCATTTGCCATACATGATTGTCGGCAATCCGATTTTCCAGGTGATTCACATACTCGTCAAAGAAAAAACTACCGGTCTCCCGAATGGTTCCCAGCAACAACGCCTTTTCTTCCGGTGTCAGCAGATCATAAAAAGCATCGTAGGCAGAAGTACTCATGGATAAAATAGTAGACAAATTAAAATCGCCTGCAAAATACCGGCTTCCCTTCCAAGAAAGTATTTCGGTGAGCCGCCGCATGGCTTCCTCATAATATTTACGGTCTTTGGTAAGTAAATAAGCACGAACCATGGATTCGATATTTCTTTCTTCCCGATCGACAATCTTACGACTCTCACGGATCAAGGCAGATTTCCATTGTACTTCATTCGTCAATCCTTGCAAACCGGAGGTATCGATCTCCTGACTCAAATGAAGTAACGGGTGCTTCATACTTTCCTCCGATTTCAAGATATAAGAATAGGCTTCCGGGTTGGTTTTGTTTCTTTCGATGATCGCATCCCAATCCTTCTTATCCAACAGAACACGAGGATGTTCCGAAGAAAAAGCTTTTACCGCTTCCTTAAATGAAGGAGGATTAAATTCCCGACTATCCTCATCCACATAGAACCGATACACGGGCGACCGGTCTTCTTTTCCTTCATTTATATAGGCATATTGCCAATACCATTTTCCCTTTTCCAACGGCCGGGAAGGATTAAAGAAAGCC
The DNA here is from genome assembly GCA_036787725.1 of Bacteroidales bacterium. Taxonomy (GTDB): domain Bacteria; phylum Bacteroidota; class Bacteroidia; order Bacteroidales; family Azobacteroidaceae; genus DAIQOU01. The sequence continues at coordinate 11,298 of DAIQOU010000010.1, read as the reverse complement.
CAATCGCGTTCGGCCGTAATCACTCCTTGACGAAAAGACGAATCTTGAGAGATACGAATCCGATAAGTTACCCGCGGCTTTTGTTCATGTGCTTCCACCCCATCCAATACGGCGCCCAAATGAGGAAAACGATCGGGCCACATAAATCGCGGAGGATTGACCGAAACAGACCGATCGTCCAAAGGAGAAGGTGTGGCACGTACTTCATTCATCAATACAGTGTTGTCGATCCGGAGAATACTCCGTTGTGCTCCCACGTTAAAAGAGAAAAGCAAAAACAACATCAGAAATATTATAATATACAATAAACGTATTTTCATGATAATAGAGTTTATAATTACTAAAAGAACCCCTGAAGCAGGTTGGGACTGACCAAAAAGTCCCGGGAGGGGCGTCTTGATATTTAACCGACGGTTACGCCTTGTTTCACCGTCGGAAGTGCGGTAGGAGGACCTTTTTTGTCCCGCAAGTTTCGCTTGCGCTGCACATGCGGTTAAACATGATTTCGTCCCTAACGGGACTTATTGCGGCTTTTTGGTCAGCTCCGTGAGAGAGGGAGAATCGAATCAAAGCCTTTCAGGCTTTTTCCCTTTCACGCCTTCCTTCCCGGTTCCTCATTTCTCATTCCTCATTCCTCATTTCTCATTCCTCATTCCTCATTTCAAACACCAACGAGACAGCGCCCAAACATCCCGCATTGTTACCCAATCGGGCTGCTAAGATCTCCGTATTTACCCGAGTATCCGCCATCGCATGTTTATACGCTTCTTTTCGAACTTTGTCTATATAGAACTCTCCGGCCTCGGACAATCCTCCGCCTATTATTACTTTCTGCGGACTGAAAATATTAATAAATCCGGCAATACCGCGCCCCAAATAAAAACAATGCTCATCCAGACAATCCATTGCATAAGGGTTACCCTCATGATGTAATTTTACAATCAGTTCTCCGCTTATTTCCGTATCGAAAACAATACCGGCCTCTTCTATGCGTTCCGTAAACTTCCGAACCAAGGCCGCGGTAGAAGCATACGTTTCCAGGCAACCGACCGATCCGCAAGCACAAGGTTCTCCATCGGCTATCAACGGAACATGTCCCAGTTCCGTTCCCCGATTGGCAAACCCGTTAAATAATTTCCCGTCTATAATGACGGCTCCGCCGATACCCGTTCCGACCGTTAAAAACACCACATGCGTATTTCCTTCGGCTGCACCGTACTTGGCTTCCGCCAATCCCATCACATTGGCATCGTTGCTCAACACAACAGGTAAATCCGTTTCCTTCTCGATCCGGTCGGCCAAAGGAAGATTCTCCCAGCCTGCGATATTTTCCGCTCCGCCTATCACAATCCGGTTTGTATCATCTATAATCCCGGGGGTCCCGATTCCCACTCCAAGAACGGAAAAATCTTTTTCCAAAGCAAACGCTTTTACCTCATCAACGGCTTTTACCAGTTGAGTGATAACTGCCTCCGCAGACACTTCCGCCCGGGAAGGCAATTTTCCCCGGAACAGGAAATCTCCCTCCTTACCAATAAGGGCATACTTTATCGATGTCCCTCCCAAATCAATACCTATCGCTGTTTCTTTCATTGTCATACCCTTTCTACCCAAATAGGAGACGTCCACAACCATTGTTGGTCTTGCTGACGTACCCGAACATAATAATAATCCGTATCTTTTTGCGGAGTCGTATCCTCCATATAATGTTCTATCATAAAAGCAGTTTCCGGGATCGCCCGGTTAAATTGAATAGCCTCGCTCAACCATCCCCTCATAAAATGGGCCCGTGAACCTTCCAACAATTCACCCAATGTATGTTCTATCTTCTTTCCGTTAAGATCGGCGGTAATCTTACCGTTCTTCGGCAAGGTTACATCCAGCAATACTCCCTGCATGGCCGGGGTAGTGGTGTTCGGATTCTTTAACGTATACAAATCCAATTCCACTTCTTTTTCGGAAGAAGACAAGATCCGGTTGACTTTGGTTTCAAATTCGGTCTCTCCTTCCTGCGGAGAAGTAAAAGCCGCCCCGCGGAAACAAGGGGTGACCTTATTGATTATACCTCCGTCTACCGAAAGCTTACCCGTCCAATTTACATATTTTTCTTCCCGGTTCCATCCGAAATCAATCCTTATTTTACAGCGAACGGTATCTTCGTCGGGAATAAGCGGAGTAAGCGGCCCGTTCATACGAGCAATCGTTTGCCCGTTCTTTACAATATCGATATAATCGATACAACTCTCGGCTTCTACATTCACATAAATACGACGGCTGTTTCCCCGGACCACTTCGCCCATAACAGCATCGTTCAAACGAAAATCCACTTTAATTTTATCTCCCGTAGCACAACACACATGACGATTTTTCAAGGCTTCCCACACCGCATCCCGGGTCAATGAGGGGGCTAATAAGCCAATACGTCCGTCACCCCAACTTCCCGGATATCCGGCATGTTGATCGGTTGAGCCCATGATTCCGAATTTATATCCCTGATCCAACCCGTAACGTATCGTCCCTTCCCATTGTCGAGGTCCCATATCATGCAAATAATCATAATCGCCCAGATCACTTTCGGCCAATCCGTGACGAGAATACATTTCTACAAAAGGAGTTTGATCTCCTTCGGTGAAACAGTTCCAATTATATCCGCGATAACCTTCTTGGTATCCCATGTGATGCGGGGTAATGAATACTTTATGTCCTTTGGCTTTCTGTTTCCAATCTTCAATGGAAGTACACTCTACCAAAGGAGCATTTAAATCGTAATTCAAGGCCACATGATCTCCATGTTCCATACTGTGGCACTCATACCCGATAAAAGCCAGGAATTCACCTTCCTTATTATATTCGTTGGTCATGGCTACATACCGGTCATATCCTCCTTCCCGCAAGCGTTTGAAAGCTCCGGTATGGTAATCGATTACCCATTGCAAACGGGGATCATCTCTTCCCGGGATATCGGGCCACATGGCATGCGGAGTAACCGATACAAAATCCAATTGGGTTTTAGCCGCTTCAAACGCACTTCGCATATCTCCGTGACCATAGGTCAGATTGCAGTGATTATGCAGGTCTCCCCAATACATTTTCAATTCAAGAGGAGAAGGTACTCTTTTTTTAACCTCTTTACCCCCGGAAGTACATGCTCCCAACAGGCTTCCCGAGGCTGCCAGTCCGAAAAAAGACCAACCCGTATTCTTTATAAATCGTCTTCTGTTCATGGTATTCTGTTTTATAAAATAATTATTGCTTTATTATTCAATCCCCCCGGGGTTACGCTTCGCTTACCCGGGGCCAGCCGCATTAAAGCCTTTCAGGCTTTTTCTCCTTTC
>DAIQOU010000010.1:5942-7863 GCA_036787725.1 Bacteroidales bacterium | reverse complement strand
TTCGTGCTTTCACGCTTTCTTCCCTATGAATATTCGGCAGGGGAACACCTCCCCATTATGCAGGGGAACACTTCCCCTGTATGCAGGGGAGACTCTCACCTCTATGCAGGGGAACGTCTCACCTGCCGGCAGGTGAGAGTCTCCCCTTTTTAAATAACTCTTTCTTCTACTCGCACGGATCTTCATCTCCATATTGATGTCGGGTTTTCCTCAGCAGATCCATCAATTCCGATTGCTTTTCCCCATATTCTGTTTTTCCGTAAATATTATTCATTTCATTGGGATCTGCTTTCATATCATACATTTCCCACTCATCGATGTCATTATAAAAATGCATCAACTTGAAATCCCGGGTACGAATTCCGTAATGACGTTTTACCGAATGTTCGGCGGGATATTCGTAATAATGGTAATAAACCGCTTCACGCCAATCCGTCGGAATCTTTCCCTCATTTCCCAACACAGGCATCAAAGAAGTTCCCTGCATGTCATCCGGAACCTTTACTCCTGCCAAATCAAGGAAAGTAGGAGCAAAATCCACATTCATTGAAAGCGCCTCGGTTATACTTCCCGCCTTTATTACCCGGGGATAACGCATCACTACCGGCATCCGTTGACACTCTTCATACATAAAACGTTTATCAAACCAACCATGCTCTCCCAAGAAAAATCCCTGATCGGAAGTATAGACAATAAACGTATTATCCAGTTCACCGATTTCTTCCAGGTAATTCAACAGTCTCCCAATATTTTCATCCACAGCCAACACCGTTGCCAGATAGTCACGCATATACTGTTGATATTTCCACCCGGTCAATGCTTTTCCTGTGAGGTTATTTTTTCGATATTCTTCAATACGCCGTGCATAAGAAGCATCCCATTTGTCCTGTACTTCCGGAGGCATACGTCTATATACCTGATACAAGCGGTTGGTTGTATCTTTCAGCATTTCGTCACGAGTCAACAACTTCAGGTCCCAGTCTTCTTTCAATGTATGTTCAATGGACATATCCTGCTCCTTGGCAGCTCGCCCTCTGCCCTCGTAATCATCAAACAAAGTAGCAGGTTCCGGAAATACGGCATTATTAAAAATGCCCAAATGACGCGGTGCCGGCATCCAATTGCGATGCGGAGCTTTTTGATGATACATTACACAAAACGGTTTATTCTTATCCCGGTTCTCGATAAACCGGATGGTTTTATCCGTAATGATATCCGTCACATATCCTTCCTCCGTTACCGGTTTACCGTTCTCCAAGAAATCAGGTGTATAATAATCTCCTTGTTCATGTTGTCCGCTCAAAACACTCCAATAATCAAACCCTTGCGGTTCGGAAATCAAGTGCCATTTTCCGATTAAAGCCGTTTGATAACCGGCTTCCCGCAGTAACTTCGGGAAAGTGGGTTGATCGCCGTCAAACACGGAAGCATTATCTTTAAAGCCGTTGACATGACTGAATTTACCTGTCAGGACACAAGCCCGGGAAGGTCCCGACAAGGCATTCACGGCATAACAATTATCAAACCGGATACCTTCGGTTGCAATTCGATCCATATGCGGGGTCTGGATCAGTTTTCCTCCATAGCAAGACATGGCTTGTGTTGTATGATCATCCGTCATCATAAAAATGATATTCGGACGTTTAACCTCCTTGGGAGAGGAACTGCAACCCGCCAAGGTACATGCAGCTACGGAAAGTAAAACAGGTGTATTCGGTTTCATACCCAATAGATTATAATTTTGCTATTCAATAAATTAACACTTTCTTTCCTTTTGCCTTGATGCAAAAGGAACAAAAGACCAAGACTTTCTTTTTAGCCGACGTTGAAGCAAGGCGTAACCATCGGAATTGCAGGTGGATAGCTTCTTTTTCGGACCGCAAGTTTTGCTTACGCTACACATGCGGTTAAACATGATCTC
>DAIQOU010000010.1:0-5842 GCA_036787725.1 Bacteroidales bacterium | reverse complement strand
TTTAACCGACGGTGAAGCAAGGCGTAACCGTCGGCAGTGCAGGGGAAACGTCTTTCTCGAAACGCAAGTTTCGCTTACGCTACACATGCGGTTAAGCATGATTTCGTCCCCCCGGGGACTTATCTCCGACCTTAAGTATACACATAACCGCAGACTGACAAGTCCCGAAGGGACGCCCCTATATTTAACCGACGGTGAAGCAAGGCGTAACCGTCGGCAGTGCAGGGGAAACGTCTTTCTCGAAACGCAAGTTTCGCTTACGCTACACATGCGGTTAAGCATGATTTCGTCCCCCCCGGGGACTTATCTCCGACCTTATAAGTTGGTAAGCAGCCTACACCTGCCCATTCCTCCATTCGCGCATTCGCGCTTTCCACCTTTTCCTGCCCTTCGCCGGTTCCCGTTTATCGGTCAAAAGCCGACTTTCAATATTCTTTTTTTGCCATTCACTTTCACCTCCAGTTCTACGGCAGAGGGATCGAATCGATTGTTCTTAAACTTAGCAGAAAGTGCGGGCACAGCGGCACGATCGTCATACGGATAAATAATCGTAATAAAACGAGCCGAGCTTTTAGTATCCTTATAAGTATTGAAAGACAAAGCCGTACGTTCCACACGTTGGCGATAAGCAGTGGAGCGCCAACCTTCCTCTTCTTTCATTTTCAACGACTTTTCTCCGAAGCATTGCAGTTTTACATTGCTCGTTCCTTCATAATCGGATAATACGATCCCGGCTTTCGAATCGAGATTCACTTTCCCTTCCGCTACCTGGTAATGCAAGTTCACCTCTCCTTCGTCATTTCCATACGCCTCATCCGCCAATACGAAATAAGTTTGATCCACAAAAAATACCGTACGGCGATGCGTCAAACCGGGATAGCCGGGATTTTCCGTTACCAACACCTGTACATCCCCCTCTCCTTGCCAATGCTTGGTTACGGAGTGAGTAGTTTCCAAGTTTTTATTCTCCAATGTTAATGTATTGTGAACCATGGTTTGACGAAACCAATTCCGGAGCTTCATTACCTCATCATCGCCTGCATAAACATATGCACCCGTATCGGGAAACAAGTTCTTTCCCTTGAACCAAAGTTCGAATGTTCCGTTGTCCGGTTGGCAATGCCAGAACCCCGGAGGGCCGGCTTTCAACACCATTACAGTCGCATCCTTTTTCCAAGAATTGCGAAAAACAAAGAAGCCGGATGTCTTGAATGCATTGGACAAATAACCGGGCTCCTTCCCTTCCCGACCTTCCGTAGCAAAATACCGGATGTATTCGTTCTCGGGAAATAACTTCGTCCATTCCCGGTAATTCTTTATTTCAGCCGCCTTTTCTCCCAATTTTGCATCACTGAAACAAGGATTGGAATAATCCGGGAAACAAATATTAGCATAAAACTCGATCATCTTTTCGATCGTATTCAAATAAGACGATGGAAATTCATTACGGAAACCGTTGGCATCGGCCATGTAAAGCGCTTTACAAAAAATATTAATCGCAGCCAGATGATAATGAGGATCCAGTTCAAACTGTCCGCCATCGTCATATACTTGCACTTTAATTTCGCGGTTCAAAATATCTATACCGCTTTTCCTCCATTCGACAGCTTCCTTATATTCCGGAAAAAAAGCTCCCGCATAGATGATCCGTTGCGCTTCAAACAACAAATGATTTCCTTTGTCCGAATAATTGGCTAAAATATGCAATGCATGTTTGTGATAGTTTACCAGAAACTCCGTCAAGAACTCCGGAGTAAAATGAGGAGAATCGATAAAATAAAGAAACTGATTGGTTTGATCCTGTAAACGATTACTCACTTCCAAGGGACGCCAAGCAAAACGAACATTCTCCGCCTCCTTTTTCACTTCTCCGCTGCTGATGAGTTCATACTCTTCTTTATTAACTTCCACCAGCGGATTTTTAATTATCCAGTCCATATACTGATGTACCCATTCTTTAGCATATTTCTCGTCTCCCGAAACCCGATAGGCTTTCCCCATGGGAGAAAACCATTTATGACGATGCAATTGCCAACGCAGCTCGTTATCTTGTACGGGCCAGTATTGCCAATTAATATCTTTTCCGTAATTATAAGAAGGCTGATATCCTTTATGGACAAAAAAAGTATGTTCCAACCCGTCGTCTGCCCATTTTTGTTCCTGTTTGGAAATCGTTACATCGGATAAATCCACTTCGGGATGCTTTACATTTGTTCTGCCGCGATAATAGTCCAACAAAGCAGCAGCGGCTTCCCGATCATTACCCGTTTCATGCAGGACTTTTACCTTTTCCAGTCCGGGATAATCGAGATCTAGCATGGAAAATGCTTCCGGTCTCAATTGTTGGGAGCAAATGCGGTGAGTCGAACCGATACATATCAATAATAAAAGAAAGTGTTTTAAGATGTAATTCATGGTGAAAATATTAATACATTAAAATTTATATACAACAGAATGTTAGCGTGTTTTATCCGGTATCTTACCTTTCGTCTTCCTTTTGTCTTGATACAAAAGGAACAAAAAATCAAGACTTGGTTTTCCGGTGACCCGACAACTTAAGCCGGCAGTCGAGTTCCGGTCGGAAGTGCGGGAATAGCTCTCTTTCGGCCCGCAAGTTTCGCTTGCGCTACACATGCGGTTAAGCATAATCCCGTCCCTTCCGGGATTTACCCCTCAGCATCAGGTTGGTATCAGTAAAAGGTCCGGACATCTTTCGTTCAAACGTGTTGACCTCCTGTTCTTAACTCCCGGTTTCTAACATTTTATAATCAATATTCTTCAATTTCATATAGCGTTGAAGCGCTTCCATATAATAATAGTCGGCATAGTTCAACGGTGTATCTATTTCCGATCCGTGAGGCAACGAACCGGTAGAATGCATCAGGATAAAACCTTGATTCTCTCCCGGCTTAGCCAGATAAGCCTCGCTCGACAAGTTCTTCAGTATGGTCTCGGCATAATCAAAATACTTCTCTCCGGTTGGTAACATGGTACTGAGCTCAATAAAGCCGGAAGCTGCAATAGAAGCTGCCGAGGCATCTCTCGGTGTATTCGGTTTATCGGGAGCATCGTAGTCCCAATAAGGGATCAGATCATCTGTTTTCACCCGGGAAATAATAAAATCGGCAATCCGAACAGCTTGGTTAAGAAACGCTTCATCTCCCGTTTCACGATAACACGATACATATCCGTACATTGCCCACGATTGTCCGCGAGCCCAGGAAGACTCATCATTCTTTCCTTGATGCGTACTTCCGGATTCAACCGTTCCGTCGTCATTATAACTGATCACATGGTAAGAAGAATAATCGGGGCGAAAATGGTATTTAAGCGTTTTATAAGCATGCTTCACCGCTATCTCCTTATATTTCGGATCACCCGTAAACTTACTCACATTAAACAACAAATCCAAGTTCATCATGTTGTCAATGATAACGGGAAAATTCCAATCACCGAAATCCCAAGAGCGAATCGCTCCAATCTGAGGATTATAACGGGAAATCAGATTATCGGCCGTTTGCTTCAATATAGGAGGGATTGTATCATTGGGAGCGAGGCGTTCGGCATTTCCGTAACTGCAATTGATCATAAATCCCAGATCGTGTGTACCGTCATACTCCCTTACGGGATACAACAAATTGGTAAATTGACCGGCATATTCTTTCAATTTCTCTTCTCCTGTCAGCTCATAAGCATACCAAAGCGTACCGGGAAAGAATCCGCTGGTCCAATCATACACATCCGTAAGTCGTCGTTCTCCTTGTCTTTTTATCGGTTTCAATCGCAATGAATCCCTGAATATTATTGAATCTCTTCCTAACTGTTCGCAAAGAAAATCCATATCATATCCTACCCAAATAGAACGGGGCAACTTAGCCGAGTCTGCTATTTCCTCTGCCGTAAACCGGAGCTGGGAGGACGCTGTATTAATACCTTTCTTTATCCAACTGTAATCTTCTTCGGGAGTTTTAGAAGTTTTACACGACATAACCATCAAGGCCAACAAAAAGACGAACAGAAAGAGATTCTTTTTCATTTGATTTATCCATTTAAAAAGTAACTACATTATTTTTCGGTAAGAACAAAAATAGTTATCAGTCACTTTTTAATGATACAGGAATGTTGAAAGGAATAAAGCTCGGGTACAAACACTATCACTTTTGTTGAATAAATTTTCAATTTTGTCATCCCCTGCGCTTTTTGATGTATTCTGTAGGCAAATAACCAAAGTATTTCTTAAAACCGGTTGCAAAATAAGAAGGGGTATTAAACCCGACTTTGGTGCTCACTTCGGCAATAGTGTACCGACCATCTTCCAACAATTTACATGCTTCATTGAAACGGATTTTGCGGATAAAATCAATCGTTGATTCTCCGGTGATGGCCTTCATCTTAATATGAAGATTGGAACGGCTCATATTCATTTCCCGAGCAAACATATCCGCCGAAAACTCTATATTGTCCATATTTCTTTCCACCACAGCCACTGCTTTCTTCAACAATTCTTCGTCCATTGCATTAAACGTTATTTTCTCGGGCTCTACTTCCATCGAGTTGGAATAACGTTCATAAGTACGTCTCCGAGTACGCAAGGTATTTTGTATTTTGGCTGTCAGCACCGAAAGGGTAAAAGGCTTAGGCACATAATCATCCGCCCCCACCTGCAACCCTCCCAACTGGTCGCGAATATCCGTCTTGGCCGAAAGGATAAATACAGGTATGTGACAAGTACGAATATTCTGTTTCACTTGCTTGGTGAATTTAATACCGTCCATAACCGGCATCATCACATCCGTAATCACCAGATCGACTTCATTCTCTTTCAAATAAGCAAGTGCCTCTTCTCCGTTAGCGGCACCTGCGACATTAAACATACCGGAAAGCCCTTCCATCAGGTAATGTTGGATTTCCAAATTATCCTCAACTACAAGAACTGTTCCTCGCTTTTTCTCCGAAACCGGGTATTCTTCTTTCGGATTTTGTATAATTTCGCTATCAATAAAGTACATATCCCGGACATTTACCGAATGGACCGTTGTTTCTTCGGCACCGGAACCTCCTGTTTGCAACTCTTCCGCCGTATAAACAGATTCATCCTGAGGAATGAATACAGAGAAAGAACTTCCTTTGCCCGGTTCACTTTCCAATTCAATACGGCCATGATGCAATTCTACCAGTCGTTGTACCAAAGAAAGGCCTATACCGCTTCCAAGCTGTTCGGAACTTACCTGATAAAAACGATCGAAGATTTTTTTCTGTTTATCGGTCGGAATACCGATTCCCGTATCGTTTACCTGCAACACCAGGCATCCGTTCTCTTCTCGGAAACTTACCGTAATACTTTGCCCTTCTTCCGTATATTTAAAAGCATTGGACAGAAGATTATTCAAGATAAGCTCCAGGTAATTGGCATCATAAAGCATATCTTTCCGGAGAATATCGGAAAGCAGCGTATACTCTATATTTTTATTACGGGCCAATTTATCATAAAAAAGAAAGTTCTCCCGAATCAGTTTGCCTATATCTCCTTTTCCGACTCTTAACTTAAGTACCCCCAACTCTGCCCGACGATAATCCATCAACTGATTAACCAAATGTAACAAGCGATTGGTATTTCGTTGGATATATTCCAATTGTTTGCGCATCCGACGATCGCTCACCTGATTAACAACCTCCTGTAAAGGAGCGAGAATAAGGGTTAACGGAGTACGCAACTCGTGAGATATATCAATAAAAAAACGCATCTTCAATTGATTTACTTCTTCCCGGCGTTCTTTGTCCATCCGTTCTATCTCCAATTCGGCCTTCATACTCTTGCGCATCCAGAAAAAGCGGAAAACAA
>DAIQOU010000232.1:0-7177 GCA_036787725.1 Bacteroidales bacterium | reverse complement strand
TGTTTGAGTAATGTTTTAATGAATGAGTGGTTTGGGCTGTCTTCTTTTTTTATATTGATATTTTTGGCCATTACAGGGCTTAAGTTAATGAAGGTAAAATATTTTTCATTGGTAAAATATTTTATATTGTGTTCTGTTTGTATGATTTGGCTTTCTATTGCCCTTTCTTTTTTCCTTGGTTATTTCTTTAGGGATAAAGCTGTTTATATAGGCGGTAAGCATGGATTTATTATATCTGATTTGTTGATCGGTAATTTGGGTATTCCGGGAACCTTAATCATCATATTGATCTCATTTGTTGTGATCATGATTTTTGTTAATTCCAAAACTGTTTCATTTTTAAGGAAATTGTTTAATAAGTTAATACCCGAAAAAAAAGATAAACCGGAGAAAAAACAAAAAACAATTGTTAACCCGGTTGTACCTCAAAGAGAGAACAGAAAGAAAGAAATAGAGGAAGAGCCGGAAGAAGAACAACCGATCCGGGAAGAACCGCCCGTTATTACTCCTATAGAAGAAAAGAGAAATAAAGCAAAAGACAACAAAAAAGAAATTCTCCCCGATTCAAAAGCGAATGATGTATTTGAAATCGTTCGACCTGCGGAGGAAGAAGAATATATATCGATTTCTCCGGAAAATAATTCTACTTCTTTCGGAACCGAAAATGAAAAAAGCAATGAATTATTGGAAGAATTGGGTGCTTATGATCCCACCTTGGATTTGTCTCATTATCGGACCCCTTCGATTGACCTGCTGAAGAAGTACGATACTTCGAGCAATCAAATCGATATGGATGAACAGAATGCAAATAAGAATAAGATAATACAAACCCTTGAAAATTACGGAATAAAGATAAAATCGATTAAGGCTACGGTCGGACCCACCATTACTTTATATGAAATCATCCCGGAAGACGGAGTACGTATTTCCAAAATTCGTAATCTGGAAGATGATATAGCTATGAGTTTATCTGCTTTGGGAATCAGAATCATAGCACCTATGCCGGGAAAAGGAACCATCGGAATTGAAGTTCCTAATAAAGAGCCGCAAATCGTGTCCATGCATTCCATTATTGCATCCCGGAAATTTCAAGAGTCCGGTTTTGATCTCCCGATTGCATTGGGTAAAACCATTACCAATGAAATTTTTATGGTCGATTTATGTAAGATGCCTCACTTGCTGGTGGCAGGAGCTACGGGACAAGGGAAATCCGTTGGATTGAATGCTGCAATTACCTCTCTTTTGTATAAGAAACATCCGGCTGAATTGAAATTTGTGTTGGTAGATCCCAAAATGGTGGAATTTAATATCTATTCTATAATTGAAAAGCATTTTCTTGCTAAATTACCGGACACGGATAAAGCAATTATAACTGATTTTACGAAGGTGGTCTATACCTTGAATTCATTAACCCGGGAAATGGACGAACGATATGATTTGCTCATGAAAGCCAACTCCCGAAATATCAAGGAATATAATGAAAAGTTTATTACCCGTCGCTTAAATCCGCAGAAAGGACATAAATTTATGCCTTATATTGTGGTCATTATCGATGAGTTTGGGGATCTGATCATGACTGCCGGAAAAGAAATTGAATTGCCTATTGCTCGTATTGCTCAAAAAGCCCGGGCGGTGGGAATCCATATGATTATAGCGACTCAGCGTCCTACGACCAATATTATTACCGGTACCATTAAAGCCAATTTCCCGGCCCGTATTGCCTTCCGGGTAACTTCTATGATCGATTCCCGGACTATTTTGGACGGACCCGGGGCTAATCAGTTGATCGGAAGGGGAGATATGTTGTTTTTTCAGGGCAGTGATATGACGCGGGTACAATGTGCTTTCGTTGATACTCCCGAAGTGGAACGCATTTCGGAATTCATAGGAAATCAGCAATCTTATCCTACAGCTTTCTTGTTGCCTGAATATGTGGGAGAAGAGGGAGACAAAACTGCCGGCACTGTAGATCTTTCCGATCGGGACCCTCTCTTTGAAGATGCCGCTCGCTTGATCGTTATTCACCAACAAGGTTCTACTTCGTTGATTCAACGAAAATTTTCTATCGGCTACAATCGTGCGGGACGATTGATGGACCAGCTCGAAGTAGCCAAAATCGTAGGTCCTTTTGAAGGCAGCAAGGCAAGACAAGTTTTTATTCAAGACGAATACCAATTGGAACAATTATTGAGTTCATTAAAAAATTAATTCTAAAAAAAGAAGATGATGAAAAAGATTATTTATATCGTGTTATTGATAACCGTAACGGCAATGTCCGGATTTTCTCAAAAAGACGGAAAGGCAAAAGAATTATTGGATAAAGCTTCCGATAAATACAAGGAAGCCGGAGGAATCTCTGCCGGTTTTTCCTTAAATGTGAAAAATCCTCAGACGAAAGCGGGAGAAAGTTTTGAAGGAACCATTTTAATGAAAGGTGAAAAATTTTACCTTTCTACTCCCGATGCGGATACTTGGTTCAACGGAAAGACCCAATGGGTTTATCTCAAGGATGCACAGGAAGTAAACATAAGCGAACCGAGCGGAAGGGATATTCAAATGATGAATCCGGCAGCCATATTTACACTTTATAAAGTAAATTCCAATTACAAATACTTGGGAGAGAAAAAGGATGTGAAGGGAAGAAGCGTTTATGAGGTAGAGTTGATACCCACCAATCAAAATGAGGAAATATCAAAAATTGTACTTCAAATTAATAAGATGGATTATTTTCCCGTTATGTTTCGTATTACGAATAAAAATAAGATGGAAAGCACTGTCTATATAAGTAAATATCAATTGGGACAGACTTATGCGGATGCGATTTTTTCTTTTGATAAAAAGAAATATCCGAAAGCCGAAATTATTGACTTGAGATAATTTATTAAAAAATCATTTAAGTTTAAGAATAACATGACTTCAGAAAAGACAAAATGCTTGATTATAGGTTCGGGACCTGCGGGCTATACAGCTGCTATTTATGCTTCTCGTGCCAATTTAGCTCCCATTCTGTATGAAGGAATACAACCGGGAGGACAGTTGACAACAACCACGGATATCGAAAATTTCCCCGGGTATCCGGAAGGAGTTTCGGGATTTGAAATGATGGAACATTTTCGTAAACAGGCTGTTCGTTTCGGGGCAAATGTTCGTCCCGGAATCATTACATCGGTGGATTTATCTCGGACTCCGTATAAAGTCGTTGTAGACGGAGAAAAGGTAATAGAAACAACTACTTTAATCATTGCTACAGGAGCTGCAGCCAAGTATCTGGGTCTTCCGGATGAAAAGAAATATGCCGGGTTGGGAGTTTCCGCTTGTGCTACTTGCGACGGCTTTTTTTATCGGAAGAAAGTAGTGGCTGTAGTAGGAGGGGGGGATACTGCTTGCGAAGAAGCATTATATTTGGCAAGTTTGGCTGAAAAAGTTTATCTGATTGTTCGGAAAGATTGTTTGAGAGCTTCTAAAATCATGCAAAAAAGAGTGGCCGAAAATCCCAAAATAGAAATTCTGTTCAAGCATAATACAGTCGGATTGGTTGGAGATAACGGAGTGGAAGGAGCTCGTTTGATCAAAAATTTGGGAGAACCGGGTGAAGAAGAGGTAGAAATTGCTATTGATGGTTTTTTCCTCGGAATAGGCCATACTCCCAATACCGGTATTTTCAAAGATTATTTGAATATGGACGAAAACGGTTATATTATTACCGAACCGGGAACACCCAAAACAAATCTACCCGGCGTTTTTGCTGCCGGAGATGTAGCCGACTCCAACTACAGACAGGCAATAATAGCTGCCGGAAGCGGATGTATGGCCGCAATAGAAGCCGAACGATACTTGTTGGGTATTGAAGAATAAAGAATTGTCTGCCATGAAAAAAAACTTCTTTTTACTTTTTTTACTTGTCTCGATGGTTACAGCATCGGGACAAGCTTCCAAAATCAAGAATATAATTTTAATGATCCCCGACGGGACTTCTTTAGCTACTTATTCTTCTGCCCGGTGGTATCAATGGTATAATAACCCGGATAAACCTAATTTGCATATAGATCCTTATATCTGCGGAACGGTGTTAACTTTTTCTTCCAATGCACCCATTGGAGATTCAGCTCCCACTACTTCTTGTTACATGACAGGCGTTCCCGGACAACCCGGATATGTTTCTACTTATCCTCCCGTAGATGAGGAGAACGATATCTTTCCTCTCGATTCTTCTCGTACTTATCAACCTTTAATGACTTTATTGGAGGCGGCGAAGATTGTCAACCATATGGCTGTGGGATTGGTTTTTACATGTGAATTTCCCCATGCTACGCCGGCCGATTGCAGTGCGCACAGTTATGATCGAGGGAAATACCGTTGGATTGCTCCTCAGATGATTCATAATGACTTGGATGTGGTAATCGGTGGGGGAGTGAGCTATTTGGATGATGCCGGAAAAAAATACCTTCAAGACCGGGGGTGTGGAGTGTTTACGGATGATTTGACCGGCTTTCGTTCCTATAAAGGAAATAAAATGTGGAGCCTTTTCTGTGAAAAGGAAATGCCTTACGATTTGGATCGCGATCCGCAATTATACCCTTCGCTGGCAGAAATGACGGCTGTAGCTATTGAAAAATTATCTTCTAATGATAACGGTTTCTTTTTAATGGTAGAAGGAAGTAAAATAGATTGGGCTGCCCATGCCAACGATCCGATTGCAATGATTACGGATTGTTTGGCGTTTGATGAAGCTTGCGGAGTGGCTTTTGATTTTGCGGAGAAAAATGGGGAAACATTGGTCATAATGGTTTCCGATCACGGAAACAGCGGAATCAGTATCGGATCGGATCATTGTAAGAAAAGTTATTCTTCTCGTACGAAGACGGATTTGTTTGGAAGTGTTTCCGATTTTAAAATAACGGGAGAAGGATTAATTAAAAAAATTCATCAAACCGAACCCGAAAAAATAACCGGTTTGTTCAAAGAATACATGAATATTGATTTGAGAGAAGAGGAATTCAAATCTATCGTTACTTGTAAAGATTATTCCAAAAGCGCCCTTTCGGACGAGGAACGCATGAGAGGAAATAGTCTGAATAAAGTGGTTTCTACGATTGTGAACGAAAGAACTTGCTTCGGATTTACGACTACCGGTCATACGGGCGAAGAAGTACTGCTGGCAGTATATGACCCTACTCCCGATCGGAAATCCGGGTTTATGACCAATATGGAACTCAATAATTATATGGCTCGATCGATCGGATTGGAAGGCCGACTCCCGGAACTTACAGATACTTACTTTGCGAAACATACCGATGTATTTGCAGGCTATAAGTATACCGTAAAACCGTCAAAAGAAAAGAACGAAGAACCTTTGCTGGAAGTATCCGGTAAAAAGAATAAGTTGCTTATTACTCCCAATACCAATATTGTAATGCATAATAAGAAGGAAGTGAAATTGAACTCAGTGGTTGTTTATGTGGATAAAAATAATACTTTTTATTTACCGGAACACTTAAAAGAACTCCTTCACTAAACTTCAAAGATTGAAATAAATCGGGCTTATGAAACAACCGTTAGCTGAAAGAATGCGTCCCAAATCATTGAATGATTATATTGGTCAGGAACATTTAATCGGATCCAATAGTATCTTGAGAAAAATGATTGAATCGGGACATGTACAGTCTTTCATTTTATGGGGACCTCCGGGGGTCGGAAAGACCACCTTGGCCCAGATTATTTCCCAACAACTGAAAGTTCCTTTTTATACGTTGAGTGCGGTTAACTCGGGGGTAAAAGATGTGAGGGAAGTGATTGAGAAAGCTAAAAGCAATACATTTTTCAATGCAGGCCGCCCGATCTTATTCATTGACGAGATACATCGTTTCAGTAAATCACAGCAGGATTCCCTCTTGGCAGCCGTAGAAACCGGGGTGATTACTTTAATAGGAGCCACTACCGAAAATCCTTCTTTTGAAGTGATCCGCCCTCTTCTTTCCCGATCTCAGGTATATGTGTTGAAAAGCCTTGAAGAGAAAGATCTTATTCGATTAATGGATAGAGCATTGACTGAGGATGTAGAATTGAAAAAGAAAAAGGTCTGTGTAGAAGAGACCAACGCTTTAATTCGCTTTGCCGGAGGAGATGCCCGTAAATTATTGAATATATTGGAATTGGTAATTGAGTCGGATGAGAATGAAGAAGTGGTGCTGAACGATGCGAACGTAGTGGAGCGTTTGCAGGAAAATCCGGCTGCTTATGATAAAGGCGGAGAGATGCATTATGATATTATCTCTGCTTTTATAAAATCGATTCGTGGAAGCGATCCGGATGCTGCCATTTATTGGTTGGCTCGCATGATAGCGGGAGGAGAAGACCCGGAATTTATAGCGCGTCGACTGGTTATATCGGCAGCCGAAGATATCGGCCTGGCAAACCCCAATGCTCTTCTATTGGCCAATGCTTGTTTTGATGCGTTGAAAAAAATCGGATGGCCGGAAGGACGAATTATTTTGTCCGAAACTACCATTTATTTGGCATGCAGTCCCAAAAGCAATTCTGCTTATTTAGCGATTGATAAGGCTGTGGAAATGGTAGAAAAAACCGGGAATCTGCCTGTGCCTCTTCATTTGCGAAATGCTCCCACCAAATTGATGAAGGAATTGAATTACGGAAAAAATTATAAATATCCGCATGACTTTGAGAATAACTTCGTAGAACAGGATTATTTGCCTGCTCAACTTCTTAATACTCACTTTTGGAATGTACAAAATAATCCGGCAGAACAACGTTTGGGAGATTACCTGAAAAAATGCAGAAAAGATAGAACCGGCGATTGACAGAGGCCTTAGTTGATAGAGATATTCTCTTTTGATAGAAAAAATTAATTATTCAATAGTATCTTGTTCCGTTTTTCCTTTTTGACGATTGATTCGGAAAGTCGAAGCTGATATTCGTTAGAAGTGATCTGAAAGTGTATATCTGTTGTATATTTTCCTTCCTATATGCGGTTGGATGGAATTATGTCCGGGATTTGCATTCTATTATGTTTAATACTATTCTATTTATTATATAAAACTGTTGTTTTTTCTTCGCTTTTTAAATAAGGTCTTAATCTTTTACATGGTTGATCTTGATCTGTTGATCATCCGGTCTTGATCTCTTTTCCGGTTACTCTTGATCTCTTTATCGGCTACTC
>DAIQOU010000231.1:0-7191 GCA_036787725.1 Bacteroidales bacterium | reverse complement strand
ATCAAACCCTACGAAGGCAAATGGGAACCGAAAGCAAATAACCGGCAAGAGATAGTGCTAAAAGAAAATGAGATGATCATTCGGGGAAAGCCTCGCATTATCGATCCTTATTAAATAAAAAGAAAACCGGATGACTGAGAAATATCCGGTTTTCTTTTTATGATTACAAAAATCAATCGGTGGCCGAAATAGAGGCCAATACCGTTTCCGGTTCCTTGCGGGCTGAAAATGCAACCGTAAATTTCTCACTCATCGCTTTGTAATAATCTCCGCTGAAACTCCTGGCTCCTTCGGGACATACAATGATACAGCGACCGCAAGAAATACAGGTAGCGTAATCCGTTACTTTGGGATCTGTTTCGTCAATTGCTTCCATGGGACACAGTTCGATACAGGAACCGCACAAGGTGCAGGATTCGTTTGTTTGGAGGGGAATGGCGTTACCGGGAGATTCTTTGTAGGGTCTGTTTCCTTTTACCGTAAACGAAGAAAGCCGGTCCGGCTTTTCTATCCCGGCTAATAACGCAAAACATTGATCGACAAACTTGTCTACC
This sequence comes from Bacteroidales bacterium, assembly GCA_036787725.1. Classification (GTDB taxonomy): domain Bacteria; phylum Bacteroidota; class Bacteroidia; order Bacteroidales; family Azobacteroidaceae; genus DAIQOU01. The sequence goes on along the minus strand of DAIQOU010000231.1, from coordinate 6,637 downwards.
TTTTCCATATCTTCGGCGTCCGGTCGTTGGGTGGCTACGGTTGGAAAAATACAATGACGAGATATAAACGCTCCGGCAGCAATCACTTTGAAATTGTTTTCTTCCGAGAGGTCTTTCAGTTCCAGTAAAGCATCATCATAATCCCGGTTTCCGTAAGTGCACACAATTATGGCCGGGGTTTGACTGCCTTTGAATCGCAGAAGTCCTTCCCGTGCTTTAGCCGGGATACGTCCGGAATAAACCGGTACTCCTATGATAACCAATTCGTCTTCTTCAAATTGAATGTCCCGGTCGGGTAAGAGAGTTGTAATATCATACTCTTTTACGGTTCCCGCAACTTGTTTTTTTGCCATGCGTTGCAGTACTTTTTTAGTGGTATAGGTTCCGCTAAAGTAAATTAAGTTCAGTTTGCTTATTGTCATAATGAAAAATCATATGGTTTTGTAACAAAAATAGGTGATTTTTATGAAGGAACGGGCTATTCTTAATTATTACATTAGAAAATCACTTATTTTATCGAATGTTATTCTGAATTGCAAATCTACTTCTTCTTTTATTTTTTCATGGAGAGGGAAAGGTTCTTCATGTGTATACTTATAGGGATAATCCAACATTTCGATTTTTATCGGAATATCCCTCAGTGTGCCTTGTAAGGTATTTATTACTTCATAAGGAGGTACGACTTCATCTTTTTGCAAGACTATTCCATAAAGTTGCTTATTCATTTTGCGGAATAAATCTTCCCTGTAAGAAGTAAGTGTTTTATAATTCAACATACACCTGAAGTTTTTCCCTTCCGGTTCGGTGTTCATATAATGACGAAGTATTTCATCTCGTTTCATATGACTTTCCAAGTGTTCTACCACGAATGAATATAAACTTACATTGGCTTCGCTGTCCAAGATAAACTTTGATACGGGAGACAAACGGTTGAAAACCGCTCCGCCGCAGAAAGTTACATATTTTGAGTCGGAGAAATAGTCGTTCTTGTTGCTCATCATCAGAATTTCTCCCAAAAAAGTACCGATGGAATAGGAGAAGAAATCCATAGAAGCTTCTTTTTCGATAGCCGGGTGTTCTCCCGATTTAATACTCTCTACCAAATCAATAACATCATAGTAAGATTGTAGACCGGACCAGATAAATCGTTGAGGTTTATTATGAAGCCGGGTGCTGATGGCCACGTTGGACAAGGTGGAAGATATTATTTCGGGATGCCTTTTTTTTCTTTCATTGCTTACTTTAAACATTTCACGAGAATTGCTCCATACGGCCGGAGCCCGGTTCATATGAAAAGCAATCGGAAACATAACAATGGCTTTTCCCGTTTTATCCGCTATGTATTTTGCCCAAGGGAGGTATTTATTCCAGTACTTTTCATTAAATCCGTGAAACATGAAGATAATCCGGTTTGACTTCTCTTGATTGGCAGGCATAATGATATGGTAACGAAATTCCATATTTTCTTGTATTTCTGCATCTTTCTTATTAAGCATTTGTTGAATGACATCCGGCTCATAGTCTTCGGGAGTAACGGGAATGTATTCATAGTCATCATTATTTCCCAGTCCCCCCGGAAGCAGAAATTTGTAATTAGAACTAAAAGTAAAATTCCTCATAACGAGATTTTCATCGATTACGATCCTGTCATCAGTATAATTCTCGATGGCTTTCAAATGATGATATAAATCCAAGTAATTCATACGTTATTTTTTATTTTTTTCATTATGGTCGTATAGAACTCACATATAAATAAAATAGTATACTCTTGTGTTGTAAATTGTTGATTTACATGCTTTGTTTCATAATCAGTTATATATTCGGTCAACTTACTTTACAATAGATTGCTTTGTTGTAAACTTTATAAAACCAAAGCAATAATAAATAGCCGGTAAAGGCAAAAAAGACACCCGGGAGTGCTGTAAACTCATAACTGTATCCTTGGTTTACAACAAAACCGCCGGTATAAGCGCCGAGAGCATTACCCAGATTGAATGCTACTTGTGCAAGTGTAGCTCCCAGCATTTGTCCTCCGTGAGAATTCTCGTTTAATAGTATTTGTTGAGGCGCGGAAAGAGCGAATAACCCCGCAGTACAAATACACATTAACAGCAATGAAATCCAAGGGTAGGAGGAAAAGGCAAATATAAGCAATAATATAATTCCTACAATCCCTTGTGTTGAATAGGCTATTTTTGCCGGTGAATATTTATCCGACAACTTTCCGCTGATATAGTTACCTATCACCATTCCGAGACCGGCCAACACCATAATACCGGTCATGGAAGATGTATCGAAACCGGAAGTATTCGTCATAAACGGGCTGACATAACTGTACCAACAAAAGATCCCGCCATTCCCCAAGAGAATGGCACTGAACAGAATCCAAGGTGGTAATGTTTTCAAGAACCGGAATTGACCTCTGAATCCGTTATCGGGCAAAGGTTTGATTTCCGGAACCCATTTATGGAGGAAAAAGAGGGTAACCAATCCCCAAACCACAACAATCAAATAGGTAAATCTCCAAGAGAATTCATGACTTACCCACGTTCCTAAAGGAACCCCTATTAAGTTGGCTATGGTCATACCCGATACCATGGCTGCTATGGCAGATGTTTCTTTTCCTCTCTCCGCCAGCTTGGAAGCAGCAATGGAACCGACTCCAAAGTAGGCTCCGTGCGGTAAACCGGCAATAAAACGAGCTGCCAACAACACCGGATAGGAGGGAGCTGCTGCTGTAAATATATTCCCGATAAGATAAATCAAAAATAAACCGATGAGGATGGATTTCAACGGTTTTTTACGAGCAATCATAACCATTAGCGGCGCACCGACACAAACACCTAACGCATAGGCTGAAATGAATTGGCCTGCCATGGGAATGGTAATATTTATATCAGAGGCTATATCCGGAAGAATGCCCATCATCACATATTCGGATATCCCCAACCCCAATGTCCCCAAGGCTAATGCGGTAAAACTTTTTTTCATTCTGTTAATTGCTTTTCTAAGTCTTAAAATGATACAGAATCCGGATTCGGAATCGTATGCAAAAATAATTATAATGGCAAAGCCAATCCTTTGTGTTTTGTAATCACACCGCTTTTGGGTTTATTCTTCTATATTATTATCTTTTTAAGGTATTTATTTTCAATCTGTTTTGTTCTTACTACGAGTGTTTGAATGCCCAAAAATAGTTTATGGAATTCCTTTTTTCTGATATAAATCAATTTTTCGGGAACAAGTATAAAATTAATATCTTTGTATGATATTTTACAGATTACAATGGAACCGGCAGACGAAATAGCAACTAAGTATTTGAAATTATCCCGTAAAGACTTGCAACTGTTGGCAACAATTATTGAAATCAGATCGATCCCTAAAGGGGTATTGTTATTAAAGGAAGGAGAAAAGGCCCGGGAGTTGGTATATGTTCATTCCGGAATGATAAGGCAATTCTATTATAAGAAAGGAAAAGATATTACCGAACATTTTACTTATGAGGGAAGGATGGCTTTTTGTGTAAAAAGCCTTTTTAAGAATGAACCTGCCAAATTAATGATGGAGACTCTGGAATCGAGCATTTTGTATTTGATTCCCTATAAAAAGATAAAACAATTAGCCATGCAGTCTCCAAAAATAGCACAATTGTTATTGAAAATTATGGAAGAGGGTTTGTTGACAGCGCAAATGAAAGCAGACTCCAATGCTTTTGAATCTGCGGGAGAAAGATACGAACATTTCCTTGAAAATTTCCCGGAAGTGCCTAAACGGGTCGCTGTTAATTACATTGCTTCCTTTTTGTTGATGACCCCGGAATCGTTGAGTCGAGTCAGAGCCGGTGTGTTATAATCAAATAAGTCTTATATTTGTAAATATAAAAAAGGAAAACCCAATTGGTTTTGATAATAATACCCGAAAGACATGAAGAGTTTTATTTTTGTTGTATTGATTTTCCTGTTCTTTTCATCGTGTAAGAGCAAATTACCGGAATATAATGAAGATACCGGTTTGTTATGCTTGGATAAATACACGATTCCTCCCGGTTGGGAAGGAATTGAAGTGGCTCGCGTACTCCTTGTCAACCCGGATTCTTGCAGCGTAATTTTATCTCGGGATACATCCGGTCTTTTTGAGATGAACGAATCCGGAATTATTTTCTTAAAACAAGGCAAGTCCTTAGGTGAATCCCCTTCTTTTCGATATGAGATTGAAGTACAATGCAACGATTACAAGAAAACGTTTGAACTGGTTAAGGATGATTTTATCAGAAATAAAGTAATTGCTCACCGCGGGGCGTGGAAACATCATGATGTGAGTCAGAATTCGGTCGGTTCCCTAAAGGCCGGTATGGAGTTGGGATGTGAAGCCGTTGAATTTGATGTGTGGTATTCTTCCGATAATGTAATCGTATTGTCGCATGATCCCGTGATTGCCGGGAAAGCTGTAGAGGATACGCCCGGAGAAGAATTACGTAAAATCCGATTGAAAGGAGATGAGAATTTACCCGAGCTCAAAGAATACCTCGATATTATTAAAACCGGTAATCGTACTCGATTGGTATTGGAGATCAAAGCTTCTCAAAAAGGCCCGCAACGCAGCCGGGAATTGGCAGAAGCAGCTGTTCGGGCGGTTCATGCGGAAAAAGCGCAGGCTTGGGTGGAATATATCAGTTTCAGTTGGGAGGCCGTGCTGAAAATCAGGGAACTGGATCCTTCGGCCCGGATTGCTTATCTGGAGAATAATAAATCGATAGAAGAGATAAAAGAATACGGCCTTTCCGGGATTGATTATCATTTTACTTCTTTTTATGACGACAGTACATTGATTTTCCGTGCGCATCAATCGGAACTTACCACAAATGCATGGACCGTCAATAAGGAAGAAGATATGCAACGGTTGCTGGATGCCGGAATCGATTATCTCACCACGGATGAACCCGAATTATTATTGAAAGTGGTGGAGAATGATACGCTTAAGATGGGGAAATTCGGGAGGCTTCCCAACCGATAATGGCAGTTTTTCGGTTTTCTCCCCAATGGTAGCCGCCCCATTCGCCGGAAGAACGGATTACTCGGTGGCAGGGTATAATAAATGCAACGGGATTTTCTCCTATGGCCGTTCCCACAGCACGAGAACCTTGAGGAATTCCGGCTTCCCGGGCTATATCTCCGTAAGTTGTCAGTTGACCGGCCGGTATTTTCAATAAAGTTTCCCATACTTTCAGTTGGAATCGGGTCCCTTTCAGATGCAGTTTAATTTTGTCCGGGCGGGACCAATCTTCGTTGAAGACGGATAAGGCTGCTTTTTGTTGCTCGTCTCGATGTTCGAAATAGTCGGCATAAGGAAATCGGTTTAATAACAGATTCACTGCTTCCTTTCTGTCTTGATTTTGAACAAATGCCATGTAACAAATCCCTTTCGAAGTAGAGGCTGTAAGGAGTTCTCCGAACGGGCTATCGGCAAAACTGTAGTTGATCTTAAGGCTTTCGCCGCCGTTCTTGTATTCTCCCGGAGTCATGCTTTCAATCGTTACAAAAAGATCATGCAATCGTCCCGTTCCGGACAATCCGGCCTCAAAGGCAGTATCAAACAGTGATATTTTACTTTCTCGCAGTATCTTTTTAGCATATTCCAAGGTAACGTATTGTTGAAATTTTTTAGGACTGATGCCTGCCCACGCCGTGAACATGCGCTGAAAATGAGCCGGACTCAAACCTACCCGGTTGGCAACAGTTTCCAGTCCCGGTTGCTCTTTGAAATGCTCTCGTATGTATTCGATCGCCAGTGCAATTCGTTCGTAATCTGTGTTTGCTTGCCTTTTTTCCATGGAATCTTGTCGTGATAAATGAGTTGTATTTATTTATGACAAAAATACAGGCATTTATCCGGTAATACAACCCGAAATATGCGGTTTTAAAAACGATTAATCAGTCAAACCAAAGCCGGGGAGTATGAAACTTCTTTTTGGATAGTCCTTTTATATCATTTTCTTTTATATAAGTATCGATTTCCGGCTTGGTCATCGGACCCCTCAGTATATCGCCGCAACAACAACATAAAATGCCTTTATTCGCTTTTACTATATACCATAAATATGGTTCCTCTCTCGTTTCCCGGTATACTCTCAAAAGGGAAGTTGGCTTTGTTTTTGGATTTTACCATTTTATCCTTCGTGGCATTGACCATTCGGACGGTAACGTTACGCAGGTTATCTTTATTGAGCAAACCCGAAGTAATGTAATTAAAAAGTGCTTTTAGCAAATCATCTCCATCCATACTCAACTCGGCCAAAAGTTATTATGTTCTATTCCATCCGCATGTACTTCTTCCGGGGAGACTGCCATGGTTTGTGTTCCGGAGGTTTCGTCCGTATTTCTTGCCAAACTGACGCAATATCCGTTTATAAAAAGAATTTCCAACACCGTAATACCTAAGTCCGGTTGGAATAAAACGGATTCTTTTTTCAGTTCCGTTGCTTTTTTGGCCCATAAATACAAATTGCTGTCCGGGGCCTGAGACAAAGTAATAACAAACTGTCCGCCTTTCATTTCGTGCTGAGGTTACCCTTTATAATCGGTCGGTTGTGCAAAACCCATTTTAAAATCTTCCACTTCATAGGCTTTTCCGTCTAATA
>DAIQOU010000230.1:0-7191 GCA_036787725.1 Bacteroidales bacterium | reverse complement strand
AAAAAACAATTTAATTGTATGAAAAAGTTATTTTATTTTTTGAGTTTTACGGTGTTGATCGCTTTTTCCAATTGTTCGGATGATGATCCGGATTATATTCCCGTACCCCCCGAATCTGAAATAGAGAATTTGTCCGGAACCGTTTCCGTGGCCGGAGAAGATACGATTTATTTAAAAGCGGGCATAAAGAGCGCTTCCGAAAGCTCTTTTACTTGGACTGTTGAAGGTGAAACGATTGAAAGCACTACCGATTCCGTATTCAAATTCACTAGCACGAAACCGGGTGATTATACGGTTTGGTTAACCTGTACCAATAAGGATGGAGAAAGTAAAACAAGCATAAATCTCAATGTATACGGTAAATTTAAATACGGAACTTTTGTGTTGAACGAGGGAAATATGACTAAGGAAAACGGATCATTGATATTTATCAGTCCCAAAGGAGCAATTACCGACAGCGTGTATCTTCGGGTGAATGGAACCGAACTCGGAAACGGGTCTCAGGACTTATTTATTAAGAATAAGAAAATGTATATTCTTTCTCAAAACGGGAAAAAGAATATTACGGGCAGCTCCTTTTCGAGTGACGGATTATTGATCGTAGCCAATGCGGAGACATTGGAAAAAGAAGCGGCTTATAACGAAGAACTGACCTCTGTTTTGTCTTGGCCGACGCATGTGGTCGTATTGAATGAAGAGAACGTTTTTATCCGGGACGGAAAAGGGGTTTACTTATTTAATACATTGACAAAAAATATAAATTATATCGAAGGAACAAAAGGGGCGAATAAAAATAGAATGGCTGTTGCGGAAGGAAAAGTATTTGTTCCTTGTAAGAATACAGTGTTGGTATTAAAACCGGGAGCAGTAATAGCTGCCGATACCATTGATATGGGAGCGACGGTTTCGGGCGTCATTAAATCTTCCGACGGAAATTTGTGGGTTTCTACAACCGGGAAACCGCATAAAATCGCTAAAGTAAATGCTAAAGATCATTCCGTCATCCGAGAGAATGAATTGAGCGAAGGATCGGTCAGCTCCGGAGTGGCTGCTACTCCCGGCATCGGGGCCATTGGAGATACTTTGTATTTCAGTGGAATGGGTACAAAGATATATCGTCATAATTTTAATTCGGGAACAACCGAATTGATGGTCAATGCCAAGGAGATGGTAGAAAATGCAACTATGTTGTATAATACCATTGCCGTTCATCCCGTCACCGGAGAAGTTTATATGAATACCATCAAAGGGTTCGGTTGGGATTTTCTTATAAATAATATAAGTGTTTTTAATTTTTCGGGACCGGAACCGACCTTGAGCAATAATTACAAAGATTATACTCATTTTCCGGCCGGTGTCTTTTTTACCTCTGATTTCGAGTAGATATTATATTCGATAAATGAATACCTGCGGGTGGGGTCGGGCAGAGAAAAAAAGCAGAATATATAGGGGAACAATTCCCCCGCATAGGGGGGAGCCGTTCCCCTGCATAGAGGTGAGACACTCCCTTGCATAGAGGTGAGACACTCCCCTGCATAGAGGGGAGCTTCTCCCCCGACTCCTCCTTAAAAAAGTATGATTTTTCAATAATTGTCGACCTGTTTCCTGTTTCTTTATGTCTGCCCGGGTGCGGGAGACGAAATAACTGAATCGCTTGCTATTGGTTTGTGATAATGATTCCTCCCTCCGGTTGAATGGTCAGTGGAATTGTTTTTCTTTTCTCTGTTGACATGGTCTGCATATGGGAATTTCGATTTTTATCATCATAATAAACCCGGACCGGAGAATTGTTAAACATCGTTACGTCAATTTCCACATTCATCGGATCTTTTCCGGCATTTATACCGGCTATATACCATGAAGCACCGTGTTTGCGAGCAAGAATACAATATTTTCCGGGATAACCGTCGATAAAAAGAGTTTCGTCCCAAGTGGTGGGAACCTGTTTCATAAAGTCCAATTCAAATGCGGGAACATCCACCAGGTTATTGGGAGCGATGGCAAATAGCTGTACGGGGTTTTGAAATAATACAGCTGTTGCCAGTTGAAATATATCGGTTGTTTTACGTATACTTCCGCCATCGTTGGTCCGGTTGTATCTTTTGTTCAATAACACCGGGCCGAATTCCATACAACCTACCGTGTTACGTATAAAAGGATGAAGAGAGGCATTGAATGCTTCTGCATCACAGGCTTGTTGCGTGAAAATGAGATTTTCCGAAGCCAAGACGGCTTCACTGCCCACATAGTTGGGATACAATCTTTCCCATCCCCGAGGAAGAGTGCAGCCGTGAAAAATAACCGTCAAACCGTATTCGTTGGCATCGGAAAGAATATCTTCGTACAGTTTCATGGTTTCCTGCTTGTCTCCTCCGAAGAAATCCACTTTAATCCCTTTCACTCCGATGCTTTTCATCCAGGCCATTTCCTTTTTTCGGGCTACGGAAGTATTCATTTTGTTTTTGGGGCCTTGAGGGGCATCGCTCCAATAGCCGTTGGAATTGTACCACAAATACAGGTTGATGCCTTTGGATTGGGCATACCGGGAAAGTTCTTCTATTTTTTCGTAACCGATGGTCGTATCCCACCAACCATCGACCAACGCAAATTCATATCCCATGGCAGCTGACAAATCGATATAGGTTAATTGATCCTCATAATTAATGCTGTTATCCTGCCACATGATCCAGCTCCAGGTAGACCGTCCGAATTTGTAGTTTTGAGAAGGAGAATAGAGCGGATCGACCACGTCGAAAGGTATTGTCGTTTCTACAATCGGTTTCAAATTGTTTCCGACGGTTATGGTTCTCCAAGGAGTGCTTCCGGGTAAAGGTAATCCCGGGGAAGCCGAACCGTGGCCATTATTTTCTTTCGGATGAGGATAAGCTATATAGTATAAACCGTCCGGGGAAGCATCACTTAAATGCGATCCGCAATACCCGCTTGTGACCCCGGTTTCCGACAGCAGTACCCAGCCGTTATCCCCTATATGGAAAAGGGCGGGAAATGTATAACCTTGTCCGTATTGAGAAGGTGTACCGACAGGCTCATCCGGGTTATAAACTTCTTCATAACTTGGTTTTGTGTGCATCCAACCGATCATCGGATCCGATTGAGGAGTGAGAAAGGTGGTGGTGTGAGAGGGAAAGTTAAACCCGGTATACTCTTTTTCTACTACACAGCGGGCAGTTTCTCCTTCCCGGGGCAAGGAGTAATTAAAAGCAATGTCATTATTACTTACCTGAAAGCATACATTCATGGACTGTCCTTGTTTATTTTTGTAAGTACAGACCACCTCATTGGCAATGTACTTTATCCGGCTTTTTTTTATTCTGTCTTGGGTATATGACTTTTCTATATTGCGTTCGGTTTTCTTTACATAAGAAAGTTCTTTGCTGAAATCGCCTATGTTGGAGGTAAAACCTAAGGGTGAATTTTCCAACATCTCTTTCCCTGCATATTTTACGGCGTAATTCAGGTTTCCGCTTGAAAGAGTGATGGTTACTTCTAATTTTTCGTCCGGGCTTTTTACATTCACCACTGTTCCGGAACCGGTTTCATTTTGTGCCTGACCGGTGAACGGGTACATTAGCATAACCGATAATAAGATATACACTATCTCTCGAATCTTGTTATTAACGTTTTTATTCATAAGATGATGTGATTTAAGTAAGTTTATTGTTTGTGTGTATAAAAATGTAAAGTGAGTTTTTATTTTGTGTTGCAAATTAGCAATAAGTGTTGTTTTGTACACTTATATACTGTATGTTATAAAACATAATTTTATATATTTCAAACTTGCCGGAATTTGTTTCGCTTCGAATTGTCGTTTGTTTTTTCCTGCTCTTCAACGGGATGAACCCCTAATGTCATTAAGTTAAGGAAAAAAGTCGGAAGATATTCGGATTACCGTTCCGGGTGAGATACTCCGCAGTTTCTCGAATTCGACCCGATCTTACGGTTTGCCTTGTTGAATTCATCCTAAAAATAAAGTTCTCTTTAACATTCTATAGGATTTAGCAAATGAACTTTCGGTTTCTTTGTTACGTTAATATTTTTATATAGTTTTATGAAAAAATTGTATGAAATACTTGTTTATTGTACAGGGAGACGGGAGAGGGCATCTGACTCAGGCAATTGCGTTATCTGACATGCTGAGAAACAATGGACATGAAGTGACCGAAGTATTGGTTGGGAAAAGTAAAAATCGGGAAATCCCCGGTTTTTTTTCTAAAAAAATAGGAGCGCAAGTAAGTACGTACGAAACCCCGTCTTTTGTTTTCAGTAATGATAAAAAACACATCAATATGCTCAAGACCCTCTTATTCAATGTAAGACCGGGACGTTTGAGAAAGTATATGTCGAGCATTGAGATGATTCATAAGAAGATAAAAAAAAATCAACCGGATGTAGTGGTTAATTTTTATGAAATGTTGGGAGGGCTTGCTCATTTACGTTTCAGAGAAGAAGTGCCGTTTGTGAGCGTAGGACATCAGTTTTTAACCAAACATCCCGATTATGCGCATGGGAAAAGCGACGAACAGGGAATGATGTTCATGCGATTGCATACGCTTATTTGCAGTATTGGCGCATGCAAAATATTGGCGCTTTCATTTTACCCCATGAGGGAGTACCAAAGAGAACATCTTTTTGTAGTCCCTCCCTTGATGAGAAAAGAAGTAACCGAACTATCTCCCGTTACAGGTAATTTTATTTTAGGTTATATGGTAAATCAGGGATATGAGGAAGAGGTAAGGAGATGGCATGAGAAAAATCCGGATGTTAACCTGGTCTTTTTTTGGGATAAAAAAGACGCGGAGCCGGTTACGCAAGTAGATGAGACGTTGGTCTTCCATTACTTGCATGATGAGAAATTCTTAACGTTTATGGCCGGTTGTAAAGGGTATATTACTACGGCCGGGTTCGAGTCTATTTGTGAGGCTTTGTACCTGAATAAATCGATCATGTTGATTCCGGCCCATGTTGAACAAGAAGTAAATGCAGCGGATGCCTGTGCCATGGGAGGCGGTATTATCGGGGATAGCTTTGACTTAGATAAATTGCTGAATTATATGGAAACAAAACAACCCTCCGGAAACTCCTTTAAGCAATGGGTGGATGCTGCTGAAGAAATTATTATCAAGCATTTGACTTCTGATTTATGGAAATGATAAATAGAGAACTGAGTTGGTTAAGTTTCAATGAAAGAGTGCTTCAGGAGGCGCTGGATCCAAGCGTCCCATTGATGCAACGACTGCGTTTTCTCGGTATTTTTTCCAATAATCAAGATGAATTTATAAAAGTGCGGGTGGGCAATCTGCTTCGGTTGTTTCAATTAAAAGAAAAAAATACCCGGAAGTTAACCGGAAATCATAACCCGAAAGAATTATTGGATTTAGTAAATCTTCGTTTGGGAGAAGTTCGAAAAATATTTACTTCCACTTATAATACCGTTCTTTCCGAAATGGAGAACCATGGAATATATGTGGTAAAAGAAACCGAACTGAATGAAAGTCAGCGTGTTTTTTGCAGGGAATATTTTTCTACAGTAATCAGTCCCCGGTTAGTGCCTCTTATCCTCAAAAAATCTACCACTATTCCGTTTTTACGTGATAATAATGTATATCATGCGGTAAAAATGGTTACCGGGAAGAATGCAAATGTAAAATATTCGATTATTCAGATACCGGTAAGTTCTGCCTGCCCCCGGTTTATTGTCCTTCCTTCCGAAAAAGAAAGAAAAGATATTATTTTTCAAGATGATATCATTCGGTTGTGTTTGGATGAAATATTTTTCATGTTTAATTATGATACTGTTTCGGCCCATACTTTTAAGCTGATACGTGATGCTCAATTGACTTTGGATGATGATATTTCCAAAAGTTTAATCGAAAAAATGGAATTGGGATTGGATAACCGGTTGCATAATCGGACCATTCGTTTAAACTATGATGAAAATATGCCGGAGGATTTATTGAATCTGATTGCTTCCAAACTGCAAATTAAGAGAGCTGATGCGTTGGACCCCGGCGGGCGTTACCATTTGATGAGGGATTTGATGAAGTTTCCCCGGATTTGCCCCGAATTGGAAAACAGCAATCCGCCGCCTCTTTTCCATGCTGCCGTTCAACCTTTTTCCAGTATACTTAAAGTAATAGCAAAGCAGGATATTTTACTTAATTATCCTTATCATACGTTTAATCACTTCATTGATTTTTTAAGAGAAGCGGCAATCGATCCTAAATGCGATAGCATTTTTATAACTTTGTACCGAACTGCAGAGCGTTCTAAGGTAATCAATGCATTGATTAATGCTGCTAAAAATGGGAAAAAAGTAGTCGTTTTATTGGAGTTGATGGCTCGATTTGATGAAGAGCAGAATTTAGAGAATTCAGAACTTCTGCAGAAATCCGGAGTCAAAGTGATTCATGGAATTAAAGGATTGAAAGTACATAGCAAATTAGTGTTGGTAGAGAGACGGCAAGGAAGTTCTATGAAGGGATATGCCTATGTGGGAACCGGGAATTTCAATGAATCTACCGCGAAGATATATAGTGATTTCGGTTTATTTACATCCGATGAAAAGATTGTAAATGACGTACGGATGGTGTTCGATTATCTGTTGAATACTCATAAACGGTTTAATTGCAGGAATTTACTTGTTTCTCCTTATTATATGCGAAGTCGATTTGAGAATCTGATTTACCGTGAAATCAAGAATGCGCAAAAAGGGAAAGAAGCTTATATATATGCGAAGTTTAACAGCCTTACAGATGAGAAAATGATCCGTCTGTTATATAAAGCCGGTCGTGAAGGAGTAAAAATTAAGCTGATAATCCGAGGAGCATGTTGTTTATGTCCGCAAGTAAAAGGCCTCAGTGAAAATATTCAAGTCATCAGTATTGTAGATAAATACCTTGAGCATGCCCGGTTAACTGTCTTCTGTAATGATGGAGAAGAGCTATTTTTTATTTCCAGTGCCGATTGGATGACGCGAAATCTGGACCGAAGGGTTGAAGTCGCTGCTCCTATCTTGGATAAAAAAATCCGACAAACATTAAAAAGTTTTTTTCAAATACAATGGGCAGATAATATAAAAGCCCGTACCTTGAGTGCCTCCGGAGATAATGAATATGTGGAGAGAGAAGACAATGAAATTTGTCGTTCTCAAGTGGCACTGTATGGCTATTA
>DAIQOU010000229.1:0-7194 GCA_036787725.1 Bacteroidales bacterium | reverse complement strand
GCTCCAAATGTATATATACTAACTTAATAACAACTTATCTCATGAAGCAACGATCCTGCCTTTTTATTTTGTTGATGATTCTTCCGGGAATTATCTTCTTTTCCTGCAGGCAAAATAAGGAAATTATACCGTCTGCTGATTTTGCTCCTTACATTAATGCTTATACAGGAGGGATTATCTCGTCCAAGTCGCCCATCCGGATCGAATTGACACAGGATCTTTCTAAGGTCGTTCTGAATGAAGAAATCGAGAGCAGCCTCTTTCGTTTTTCTCCCGATATTAAGGGGAAAGCCTATTGGACCAATAGCCGAACCATCGAATTTGTACCTGAGGCGGGGCAATTAAAGGGGGGGGAACTCTATAATGTGGAATTCGATTTGGGGAAAATAATGGAAGTGGGAAATGATCTGAAGAATTTTTCATTTTCTTTCCGGGTAGTCGGACAGAATTTTGCCGTTCATAACCTCAATTATACGGTTTCATCGGAGAATCCGGAGATGGCAGCAGCCAAAGGCGAAATTCGGTTTAGCGACAAACCTGATCCGGATCGTGTAAAAGAAATGTTTTTGATCAGTTTGGAAGGAGATAATTCTTTTTCTTTGAATGTAGAACCTACAGATGATCCTTCCATTTATAATTTTACAATCGAAAATATAAAACGGGGGAAAGAAGACCGAAACCTCACTGTTAAAATAAACGGTAATCCCCTCAATATTGCCACTGAAACAGAAGAGAAATTGATTATTCCTGCATTAAGTTCTTTTAAATTCATAGAAGCCAAGATGATCAATCAGCCCGAAGAAGGAGTAGAGGTGATATTTACCGACCCGGTTTCCAAGCTTCAGGATTTAAGAGGATTGGTTGAAATAGCAGAGATTTCCGATTGTGTTTTTCAAACCGAAGGGAATGTGATAAAAATCTTTTTTGAAAAAGGGAATAATAAAAAAATCACATTAAATATCGATAAAGGATTACAGAATTACGCCGGTGATCCTTTAGCAAAATCTTCTTCTGTTTCATTAAACATTGAGTCCTTGAATCCAAAAGTCGAGTTTCTTCAGTCGGGAACGATTATGCCGAATTCTCAAAGTTTATTGTTGCCTTTTAAAACAGTTAATTTATGGGCGGTAGATGTGAAAGTGATTCGGATCTTTGAGAAGAATGTATTGATGTTTCTTCAAACCAATAACATGTCGGGCAGTAATGAGTTGAGGAGATCCGGACGATTGATTTACAGAACCACCATCCGACTGGATGAAGATCCGACTAATGATCTTACTCAATGGAACAATTTCTCGGTAGACCTCAGTAAAATAATCAATCAGGAACCGGGCGCTATTTATTCGATTGAAATGTCATTCAAAAAAGATTATTCTTTGTATGCTTGCGGAGACAGTATCGTCGGAAAAAAACAATCGGAAGCATTATCTTTTGTAAATGCAGGGGGGGAAATATCCGAAAGAGATGAAGAGAAATGGGATCAACCTTATTCTTATTATTATATGGAGAATGAGAATATGAATTGGAGTGAGTATAATTGGCAGGATAGGGACGATCCTTGTAAACCTTCCTATTACATGAATACTTCCAATACCCATGTGACTTGTAATGTATTTGCTTCCAACTTGGGAATTATTGTTAAAGGAAATGCAGATAAGAAATTATGGGTGACGGTAAATAATATTCCGGATACCAAACCCATGAGCGGTGTGGAAATAAAAGCATATAATTATCAACTCCAAGTAATCGGTTCCGGTAAAACGAACCAAGATGGATTTGCTGTCATTGAAACAAAAGGCAAACCCTTTGTATTGATGGCCGAAAATGGTACGGAGAAGGGATACCTTCGTTTGGTGGATGGAGAAGAGAAATCGTTAAGCCGCTTTGATGTCGGAGGAGAATTTACCGAAAAAGGATTGAAAGGATATGTTTTTGGAGAAAGAGGGGTTTGGCGACCCGGCGATACCCTTTTTATCAGCTTTATTTTAGAAGATAAGGATAAAAAAATACCAAATACTCACCCGGTGAGCTTTGAACTTTATAATCCGAAGGGACAATTTTATACCAAACAGGTTTCCGGTCAAGGGGTAAATGGTTTTTATACATTTAAGGTGCCAACCAAACCGGATGATCTGACAGGTGTGTGGAACGGGTATGTGAAAGTAGGAGGAGCGACTTTCCACAAATCGTTGCGAATTGAGACCATAAAACCAAACCGTTTGAAAATTAATCTGGACCTCCCGCAAAAAATCAAAACCGGAGTCGGAAGTATGGTGCCGGTGAAATTATCTTCTCATTGGTTAACCGGTGCAAAGGCCGGAAAGTTGAAAGCCAATGTTGAAATGACTCTTTCCCGGGTATATACTCAATTCAAAGGATATGAGAAATATGTATTTAATAATCCGGCAGTTCAGTTTCAAACTCAAAATACCAAAATATTCGATGACCGATTGGATGAAGAGGGAAATGCTACCATCAATATTAAGACCCCCTCTGCTACGAATGCACCCGGATTACTTCAAGCAACATTTGTAAGCCGTGTGTTTGAGCCGGGGGGAGATGTGAGTACATATGTTCAGTCGGTTCCCTATTCTCCTTTTAACAGCTATGTAGGGTTGAATACCAATATGAAAGGAGATGATGATTACTACTATGGTAATTATTTTGAAACGGATGTGGATCATACATTTGATATTGTAACATTGGACCCTGACGGAAAGCCGATGGATGTAGCCGATTTGGACTACCGTGTTTACAAAGTAGATTGGAATTGGTGGTGGGAAAACCGGAATTCCTTGGATTCGTACATTAATAATTCTTCCAAAACACCGATCGATTCCAAAACGTTAAATTCACGTGGAGGTAAAGTCTCCGTGAAATTTAAAGTGGAATATCCCGAGTGGGGACGTTATTTGGTATATGTCCGAAATAAAGAAAGCGGACATGCTACGGGTCAGGTAATCTATGTGGATTGGCCTTCTTGGAGAGGACGTTCGGAACGGGAGAATCCCGAAGGATTGACCATGTTGACTTTCTCTACCGATAAGAAATCTTATGAAGTAGGAGAGGATATGACTATAATTATTCCGGCAGCAGCCAAAGGCAGAGCATTGGTTGCTATCGAAAACGGCTCTTCGGTTCTTCAACGGAGTTGGGTGGATGTGTCCGACCAAGGAGATACTAAATATACGATTAAGATCACGGAAGAAATGACTCCTAACTTTTATGTACATATCAGTCTGCTTCAACCTCATGCCCAAACGGTTAATGATTTGCCGATCCGCATGTACGGAGTTGTCCCGGTTTCGGTAACCAACCGAAATTCCAAACTTTTGCCGGAGATATCGATGCCCGAATCTTTACAGCCGGAAAAGAAATTCAATGTTAAGGTGAAAGAAAAATCCGGAAAACCAATGACCTATGTGGTGGCTATCGTGGATGAAGGATTATTGGATCTTACTGCATTCAAAACTCCGGATCCTTGGTCTAAATTTTATGCTCGCGAAGCCTTGGGTATCCGAACTTGGGATATGTATGATGAAGTGATCGGGGCTTTCACCGGGAAATTCTCTTCTTTGTTCAGTATCGGAGGAGATGAACAGTTGAAAAATTCCGATCAAAAAGCAAACCGGTTTAAGCCGGTCGTTAGGTTTATCGGTCCCTTCAGTCTTAAAAAAGGAGAGACGCACACACATGAGCTGGAATTGCCTATGTATGTAGGATCCGTCAGAACCATGGTGATTGCAGCTGAAGGCGGAGCTTACGGAAATGCCGAAAAGACGGTTCCCGTGAAAAATCCGTTGATGATCTTGTCTACTCTTCCAAGGGTAATGAGTACAGGAGAGGAAATCTTGTTGCCGGTGAATGTTTTTGCTATGGAAGATCAGGTGAAAGAGGTAACCGTATCGGTAGAAACGGAGGGCCTTTCTCAACTTGTTTCCGAGAAATCCCAATCTCTTACTTTCTCAAAGATAGGAGATCAATTGGCTTATTTTACACTGAAAGCCGGTGCGAAAACCGGAGTGGAAAGAGTTAAAGTTCGAGCTTCGGGCAATGGACAAACAGCTTCCGAAACTATCGAAATACAGGTTCGGAATCCGAATCCCCCGATCATAACCAATGAAAGCAAATTGTTGGGAGCTTCTCAATCGGTGTCATTTGAATACGATCTTCAGAATAATTTGGATGAGAATTGGGTGAAGTTGGAAGTTTCCCGTATTCCTTCCATCGATATGAACCGACGTTTTTATTATTTAATGCATTATCCGCACGGATGTACCGAACAGCTTACATCCAAAGCATTCCCTCTCCTTTATATCGGAGATTTCAAAAATATGACTGAACGGGAAGAGGAAGCGGTGAAGCAACGGGTGAGAGATGCCATTCGCTCCTTATATACCCGTCAATTGTCAAGTGGAGGGTTTTCTTACTGGCCCGGAGAACCTTATACATATGATTGGGTTTCTTCCTATGCCGGACATTTCTTATGTGAAGCCCGTAACAGAGGGTATGAGGTAAATCAAAACGTGATTAATAACTGGATTAATTATCAGCGCAGACAGGCTCAAAATTGGAGCGTGGAGACCCGCGCAGGGAGTAAAAGATATTATTATTATCAATATGATTTGGAACAAGCGTACCGTCTCTATACATTGGCGTTGGCCGGTTCTCCCGAAATCGGAGCCATGAACCGAATGAAGGAAATAAAGAATCTGACTTTGCAGGCACAATGGAGATTGGCGGCAACTTACGCATTGGATGGAAAAAGCAATGTTGCCAATGAATTGATATTTAATTTGAAGAATACGGTTGATCATTATTCTTTCAGTAATTCTACTTACGGATCTTCTCAACGGGATGAAGCCATGATATTGGAAACTCTCGTCTTGGTCGGAGATCTTCAGAAAGCTTTTGAGCAAGCGAAAAGGGTTTCTAAGAATTTGGCAGCAGAGGATTATTTCACTACCCAAACAACTGCTTACTCTTTGTTGGCTATGGGAAAACTGGTAGAAAAACTGGATAAAGGAATGATTGAATTGGCTTGGTCGATAAACGGGAAGGAACAACCGGAAATCAAAACGGCCAAAGCGGTGAATCAAATCGATATTCCGGCTGCCGTTTCTAAAGGAAATTTGAACATAAAGAATATCGGTCAGGGAGATTTATTCCTCTCCTTTACAACAAAATTAACTCCCGTTATCGACACGCTTCCGGCAGTTTCCAATAATATAAAATTAACAGTGACTTACAAAGACATGGCCGGGAAAACAATCGATGTTTCCAAAATACCTCAGGGAACCGATTTCATTGCTACTATTTCAATTGCAAACATCAGCGGAACGGATAGTTATACCGATATGGCATTAACTCATATTATTCCTTCGGGATGGGAAATATTCAATGAGCGGATGATGACAGTTTCCGGAGGAGCTGATAATTCTTCCTCTTATACTTATAAAGATATTCGAGATGATCGTGTTTTGACTTATTTCGATCTTTACAGAAGTCAGACCAAAACGTTCCAAGTGCGGTTGCAAGCTGCGTATGCCGGAAAATATATACTTCCTGCCATACAGTGTGAGGCGATGTATGATACCAATGTGCAAGGTCGTACAAAGAGCGAGAAAATAGAAGTAATAAGATAAGTATGATCCTATTCTTTGCAGGGAAAAAATTCCCTGCAAAGAGTATAAATAGAAAATATGAATCCGATTGAAATAGAAAATATAGAGAAGATAAGAGAAGCTGCCCGATTATTTATCCGGGAAACGGGGGAGAAGAGGATATTTGCATTTGTAGGACAAATGGGTGTCGGTAAAACCACTTTTATTAAAGGAGTGTGTGAAGAATTGGGAGTTACGGATGTAATAAACAGTCCTACTTTTGCTATTGTAAACGAGTATTATTCCAATACAAGGAATGAGTCGATTTATCATTTTGATTTTTATCGAATTAAAGATATAAAGGAAGCATATGACCTGGGGGCGGAAGACTTTTTTTACAGCGGAAACTATTGTTTCATTGAATGGCCCGAGAAAGTAATCGAATTACTTCCTCCCGATACTGTTTTTATGGAAATAAATGAGCAGGATTCGGGAGAAAGAAGGATGAAGTTGCTTGATTCATTATAAATTTAAAGGCTTTTACGGGAATTAAGTATTTATTAAGAGAAAAAGAGCGTGTTATTAACACTTATTATGCAAAAAAGCTTGACAAAGTACCCCGGAATGCCTTATCTTTGTACTGTGGTTTTTTCATAATAGTATTAGATTTAAGGTTAACAAAGATTGAATTAGGGAGTTCGGGAGAATTCCCTTTTTTATTTTTAATAAAAAGCCGTTCAGCAATCGTTATTAAGAGTATGCTTTTTTCCGTTGATTATTCTTCCAAGTCAATAATTTTTTTCAGTTTATTCAATTCGGCAGGACCGTAAATAAAGAACTTTCCCCATTTCATACATTCATTCAGGTTGATTGGCAATTCTTTATAACTAACGTTTTTGAATGGAACATGTCTGGATTGTTTCTTATTTCTGGCATCCAAAGCCCGCTTGGTTTGAGTATATAAACTGATTCCATAATGCCGGTTATGTGCACTTATCATTAAATCGATTCCTTCCTTAGTATCTAATTCCGTATGATACCGTACATCTGTATCCGGTAACCTTTCTTTTACATATTTATTAAAATGTAAGTCACGTACCAGCGAAGGATACGTCCTGAATATTCTGGCTTTAAGTCCTTCCATAATACCTGGGGAGAATTTTTCTTCCAAGAAATATTCCTTATTAAAAAGGAGGTAATAATCAAAGAATTCTTGTTGTCCGGGCACTATTTTATTTTTTTTTATATAATCATAAAAAGCCTCTGCAAACATAGGAAAGCGAATCTTCCATTCTACTGCACTGTTTCTTGTGGGAAAAAAAGTCAAAGGAGCCTGTTCAATTATTTTCAGTATATCCTCGGAAGTTAACCCGATATCATCCGGTTGGTTGGGATAATCGATTGGCCGGTAGATTTTCTCGTTCACCTGTTGATTTTTAATTTGCAAATTAACAATTAAATCGGATTAAAGCCATGTTTAAAGACCTGAAAAGTAGAAATTAAAACGACTTTTGAATGATCCTTCCTATTTCTGCCGAATATTTTTCAGCTCCGGCAGTATTTAAATGAGTAGGATCCGAGAATAATTCTT
>DAIQOU010000009.1:0-24822 GCA_036787725.1 Bacteroidales bacterium | reverse complement strand
CTATGCAGGTGAGTGTCTCCCCTTTTTAGTCTTGCCGGATGTGTATGCTGAATTCTTTGGGATCGGAGTGTTTAATTTCAACCTCATATTTTCCCGGGAATAACAAGTCTAACTTATCGTATATACTTTTAATCCCATACCCGGGAATAAAATCGGTGGGAAAAGGAGTGCCGTTGTCTTTAATGGAAATGTTAAGTATTTGATTATTAACAGAAAAGGATATGTTTATATTTAATGAATCTCCGGCGTTTTTCCTGCCGTGCAGAATACTGTTTTCGACCGGGGGTTGGAGGAGCATGTGAGGAATTTTATAGAAATTTATTTCCGGAGGCAACTGAATGGAGTAGTTCAATGTATCTCCAAAACGTATTTTTTCTATCTCCAAATAAGTTTTTATTATTTCTGCTTCTTCTTTAATGGTAATCAGCATTTGTTGTTCCCTATTCATACTGTAGCGAAAGAAACGAGACAATGCCAATGCCATTTGGCGTGTCTTTTCGGGGTCGACCGTAGCCAGGCCGGCAATGGAATTGAGGGAATTATACAGAAAATGAGGGTTTACTTTGGCTTGCAGTGATTCAAATCGTATCTCAAGGTCTTTTTTTCCGAGTTGTAAATCCCTGATTTTAGTATTTTGCCGGCTTTCCCATTTTTTTAATAAGTAAGAGTGTATGTATTTGAAATTAACAACAAGGAGGGAGAGGCTGAGGCTGTGAATTACAATATCATCCAGATATCCCGGGGTAAACGAGTAGCTTCCATCGGGAAATCTTTCATAAATAATATCCTGTAAGGGGATATCATTTATGAATGAAAACAGGCAGGCCGAACCGGACAGGGTAAGAGTGCATAGTATGAAATCAATGATTACACGGCTGATTATATTGCATTTTTCTATCTTATCGGCTATGAATAAATAAATGGTAAAGAGTAAAAACAGCAATCCGGATGCCCACAGGTAAGAGAGGTCAAAAGAAGACCGGAATAAAACATATACTGTTCCGAAAGAAAAAGAGAGGAGGAATATATTGGTTTGTTTGATCCGAGATCTTATTTTGAGTGCCTGAGATAAAGAGGCTAATGTATATATCAACGCAAATGTGATCAGAAGTACGAATAAAAATTCGAAATAAGCATTTAAACCCATATTATTACAACAGTTATTTCAAAAGTGGTTTTAATTGTTCGGCTACTTGGTCCGGTTCGTAGGGAGAAGCCGCATCGGGAAATACTATTTTTCCGTTTTTATCGACAATTACGTAACGCGGAATCATCAGCATGCCTTGAGCATCGCCGAATGTTTTGTAGATGAGAGGACCGGTTTGTTTATTTATCCGATAATGATACCCTTCCAATTTATAATAATCGATCATCTTTTTCCATTTCTCTGCATTTCTGTCTTGATCCAATGAAATGTAAAAGAATACCGGTTCTTCTTCCGATCCCTTTATTTTTTCTTTCAAATTATCGAGTTGAGAAAAACTCTTGAGGCAGGGAGCGCAGGTTGTAGCCCAAATATCGATATATACCGGTTTGCCTGCAAAAGGACGGAGTATGTCTTCAATACTTTCGGGTTCGTTTTCGTACTCCATGATTCGTATATTCTCGTTTCGGTTGTCTCCTTGATACAGGTCTGTATACCTTTTTATATTCGGAGCCAACAGTGAAGTGTACGAACTGCCGGGGAAAAGGTCTGCAAACCGGTCGTATAAGGAAAGAATATCTTTACTGTATTCTTCTTGAAAAATATCGTAGTATAATAAATAAGCCCATGCATATTCCAAGTCTTTCCCGGAAAGGATCTTACTGTAGTTGTCGAACAAAAAGGTATTGAATGAATCCATTACGTTTTTCGGATCGAGCTTTTCCGACAGAAAACGTCGGATACAAACGTAATCCTTCAATATTTCATGAAACCACTCGGATGGCCGGGAATCGGAGTCACATAACGGGAGCTTCCGGTTGTTGAATTCTTCCAACCATTTATCTGCCGTACCGGAAGCGTTTTGCAATGATATTATCTTTTTCAGGAATAAAGCATAGTATCTCAGATCGGTAAAGTGTTGTTGTTGTTTTATAAATTGTTCGGAAAACCGACCTTCTTCCAACAAGCGGTTATCGGTTGATTTACGGGAAGCAATAAGGGACTTGAAATCGGCAAGATCATTGGTTTCTGCGAGTTCATGTCGACGACGATTCCTTGAATAATCCCGGCAATATTGGTCGGATCGGCCGGCTGCCTCCAAATATTGATTGTAACTTTTATTGTCTCCTTGAAAAATCAAACTGTCTTCCGAGACAAATACTGTATCGCAACTTCCGGAAGAGACATGTACGTTTATGTTTTTGGTTCCGATCGTGATGTTGTATAAAGATTCCGTTGCCGGCAAAGAAAATTCAACTGTATGATCCGGTCCGGCACTTATTTCCGTTGAGAGATCGTAAAACGGGAGTTGTATTCCGTTTACGGGTCGATAACGAAGTGTTTTCGTTTCCGATTCGGTTTTAACAATCAATCGGGCGTCTTGTCCCCAACACCATACGGTTGTAAATAAGAATACAATTGATACACAGTACTTTTTCATGATTATTCGGATTAAATTTTGTAAGTATCGGGAACAAAGGAACAGGGTCCGACCGGAATTGACAAGTTGTTTTCGTTGAACCTGAATAATACCGGGATAAACCTGAAAAATAAGCGGGTCATTTCAATTGAAGTTCTTTTCTTATTGTGTCTATATAACCGGTGCCGGAAGTTATTCTTGTTTGGTTGTAATCGTCCATCACCAAAATCAATCGATTATTAAAATACCGGTGAATCTCTTTTATTTTTTGCTTGTTTACGATAAATGATTTTTGTACACGAATAAAATTTTCCGGTAAGCGTTCTTCCAATTGTTTTAGGGTTAAATCGCATATGTGTTCTTTCCCATCGTCGGTAATTAAAGATACATACCCGTCTTTGGCCATGCAATAGCAAATCTCCTCACATCGAACCAATAGGATTTTGGATCGGAAATAAATCGGTATGGCTGTTGCTTTGGGAGGAGGAATGAGGAGTTTTCTCAGTTCTGCGAGTTGTTCGATAGAAATCGATGTTTGTTTGGAGACTACTCTTTCTATTTTATCGATGCATTGAGCAAAACGCTTTTCGTCTACCGGTTTAAGGAGGTAGTCGATCGAGTTTTGATTAAAAGCATCTACCGCATATTGATCGTAAGCCGTGCAAAATATGATATAAGGTTGACAAGTCAGTTGCCTCAGTACTTCAAATCCGTCCATGTCGGGCAATCGGATATCCAAAAATACCAGATCCGGAGTTAACCGGTTAATGATTTCTATTGCTTCCGTGCCCCGATAAGCTTGTCCTCCGATCCGGATTTCGGGATAATTTTTCAACAAACTTTTCATGGCATAATGAGCGGCTTGTTCATCATCGACCAGTACTGCATTATAAGACGTCATAAGAGATTGAATTCTTTGTGTATCTGCAAAAGTAGTTATTTATCGGAAATATGAAGATAAGAAAATTGTCGAAGGAGGGAAGGCGGTGTTTCCGGGAAATCTCCCCGCACATGTAATAAAAGGAAGAATGCTTATTGAACCGCAAGTAAGTATGGAAACTTATTTTTTATAACCAAAAGGAGTGTTTGAATTATAATTTTTCGGTTTTATTGAAAGATTTATTGGAAAATGTTTGGATATAAGAAACCGGTACTTTATTTTTGCACACAAATTCAGTTACGGATATGTTAAACATTTATACAGTCGTGGTCAGCATGTTGGTACTCGTCTTGCAAAAGTTTGGGGAGGAAGGTTGTTGACATAACTGTACGGAAACAAAAAATAAGCCTTTCTCTCTTGCGGGAAAGGCTTTTCTTTTGGGGGCTGAATTACATAAAACAATTATCTTTGCACGATTTAACATGACAAAGCAAATGAAAATACAGTTACGTAGCCATACCAGTACACACGGCCGGAGAATGGCAGGAGCTCGCTCCTTATGGAGGGCCAACGGGATGAAAGAAGAGCAGATGGGTAGACCGCTCATTGCCATTGTTAATTCGTTTACCCAATTTGTGCCCGGACATGTGCATTTACATGAGATCGGGCAGTTTGTTAAAAAGGAGATCGAAAAGCGGGGCTGTTTCGCTGCCGAATTCAATACCATCGCTATCGACGACGGAATAGCCATGGGACATGACGGAATGCTTTATTCGTTGCCGTCGCGTGATTTGATTGCCGACAGTGTCGAATATATGGTCAATGCGCATAAAGCGGATGCCATGATTTGTATCAGCAATTGCGATAAGATTACACCGGGTATGCTGATGGCTGCCATGCGCTTGAATATTCCTGCTGTATTCGTATCGGGAGGACCGATGGAAGCCGGCGAACTCAAAGGTGTACATCTCGACTTGATCGATGCCATGATAAAGGCGGCGGATGACAGCGTTTCGGATACAGAGGTGGATGCTGTTGAACGTTCTGCTTGTCCTACCTGCGGTTCTTGTTCGGGTATGTTTACGGCCAATTCGATGAACTGCCTCAATGAAGCTATCGGACTGGCTTTGCCGGGTAACGGAACGGTAGTTGCTACCCACGTTAATCGCAAGAAACTGTTTCGAGATGCCGCCAATCTGATTGTAGACAATGCTTATCGCTATTACGAACAAGGAGATGAAAGCGTGTTGCCCCGAAGCATTGCTTCGCGTCAAGCATTCTTGAATGCCATGACGTTGGATATTGCCATGGGCGGCTCCACCAATACCGTATTGCATTTGCTGGCTGTTGCCCGCGAAGCGGAAGCGGATTTCAGCATGAAAGATATAGATGAACTGTCTCGTAAAACGCCTTGCCTTTGTAAAGTAGCTCCCAATACTCAAAAATACCATATTCAGGATGTTAATCGTGCCGGAGGTATTTTGGGCATCCTGGGTGAACTGAGTAAAGCCGGATTGGTCGATGCCTCTGTTGTTCGTGCCGACGGATTGAGCCTGCAAGAAGCAATCGAACGATTTGATATTACTGCGGCTCAACCCTCAAAAGAAGCGTTGAATCTTTATTTATCCGCTCCGGGCGGCTACTTTAACTTGGAAATGGGTTCGCAGGAAAATTATTATTCCGCGCCTGATGTCGATCGTGTGTCCGGATGTATCCGCGATTTGGAACATGCTTATACCAAAGATGGCGGTTTGGCCGTGTTGAAAGGCAATATTGCCTTAGACGGATGTGTCGTAAAAACAGCCGGTGTGGACGAAAGCATCTTCCGGTTTTCCGGAACGGCTAAGGTATTTCATTCGCAGGAAGCTGCTTGCGAAGGAATCCTTCGGGGCGATGTGGTGGCCGGCGATGTGGTGGTTATTATTTACGAAGGTCCCAAAGGCGGACCGGGTATGCAGGAAATGCTTTATCCTACCTCTTATATAAAGTCGAAACATTTGGGGAAAGAATGTGCTTTAATTACTGACGGACGCTTTTCCGGCGGTACGTCGGGCTTGTCCATCGGACACATTTCGCCTGAAGCGGCAGCCGGAGGAGCTGTCGGGCTGATACGTAACGGCGATGTGGTTGAAATCGATATTCCGGGGCGTTCGATCAATGTAAAGTTAACGGATGAAGAGTTGGAATCTCGTCGTCAAGAAGAATTAG
This sequence comes from Bacteroidales bacterium, assembly GCA_036787725.1. Taxonomy (GTDB): domain Bacteria; phylum Bacteroidota; class Bacteroidia; order Bacteroidales; family Azobacteroidaceae; genus DAIQOU01. The sequence continues at coordinate 19,170 of DAIQOU010000009.1, read as the reverse complement.
CCAAAGGATCCGCAGCATTTAAACCCGATCGTGATCGCCCCATCTCAAAAGCATTGAAAGCATATGCAAGTATGGTGAGTTCGGCCGATTTGGGAGGAATCAGAATAATCGAATAGAAACAAGCATGGATGCAGTATTGTGCACAGATCGTAATTACTTAATGCCTTGCGGCATTACCATACTGTCTTTATTGGAAAACAATAAAGGGGAGGATATTACCGTTCATGTGGTCGGAATGGAATTAAACGATAAGGACAAACAGGATTTGAAATCGGTTGTCGATAAATACGATGCTTCGATCCTGTTTTATAATATGAGTAAAGACTCTCTTACGGCGTGGGGCTTGCCTGTTGAAAAACGTCATTTGAGTATTTCCGCTTACATTCGTTTTTTCTTGTTTGACATCCTGCCTTCCGAATTGGGGAAAGTATTGTATCTCGATTGCGATTTGATAGTTACGGCTTGCTTAAAGGATTTGTGGAATACGGATATTCATAATTATTCGCTTGCAGGAGTAATCGATTATCCTAATTTTAATCCGGAGACTTATACCCGATTGAATTACAGTAATCGATATTCTTATATAAATTCCGGGGTATTGTTGATCAACCTTAACTATTGGAGACAGCATGATGTATTGTCCGGATTACTGGAATATTCGAAGAGTAATTATAAAAATATTCGTCATGAAGATCAAGACATTATTAATGGAGTGCTGCATGAATCCATCTTGTTGCTGCCATTAAAATATAACGTTCATAATTCTTTTTATTGGAGAAAAAGAAATATCGGTCCATATGATGATGAGGCAAGAGAAGTTGTAAAAAATCCTGTTATTATTCATTTTACCACTTCCATGAAACCTTGGCTCAAGGGGTCGATTCATCCCATGCGGAAAGAATACTTGAAATATAAAAACCTGTCTCTATGGAAGAATGTTCCGGTTACTTGGGGAAAACTTACGTTCGGACAGAAAATCAGGTATTATAAAAGAATAATACTGGACGGTGTGGGGATTAAAAAACATAAATACATAAAAATCAAACAGAATTTAACATAGTATAATATGACCGGAAGTGAAGTACTTATATTGTCGTTAATAAACGAAGGAACGGATACCGTTTTCGGCTATCCCGGCGGGCAAATCATTCCCGTATTTGATTGCTTGTATGATTACAAGGATAAAATTAATCATATTTTGGTCCGGCACGAGCAAGGAGCAACACATGCCGCCCAAGGGTATGCCCGGACATCGGGCAAAGTAGGAGTAACATTGGTGACTTCGGGCCCCGGAGCTACCAATACGATTACAGGTATTGCGGATGCCATGCTCGACAGTACTCCGATTGTGGTCATTTCCGGACAGGTTCCGTCTTCTTTATTGGGAAGCGATGCTTTTCAAGAGGCCGATGTTGTGGGGATTACTCAACCCATCACCAAGTGGGCTTATCAGATCCGTCGTGTCGAAGATATTCCCCGGGCAGTAGCACGTGCATTTTATATTGCTTCACACGGACGTCCCGGGCCGGTGGTATTGGATATAACGAAAGATGCGCAGAACGGTATTCTTTCCGAGGAAGATTTTAATTATAAAAAAGAAACGTTTATCAGAAGTTATCAGCCTGTCCCTTCCACCAATCCCGAGGAAGTAAAGGCAGCCGTCCGGTTGATTAATGAAGCACGTAAGCCGTTGGCGCTGGTAGGACAAGGGGTCGTATTGTCCGGAGCGGAAAATGAATTGAAAGCTTTTCTTGAAAAAGCGGATATTCCGGCAGCATCCACTATTTTGGGTCTCTCGGCTTTACCATCGGATTATCCTTGGAATGTAGGGATGTTGGGTATGCACGGGAATTTGGGCCCCAATCTTAAAACCAACGAATGTGATGTATTGATTGCTATCGGAATGCGTTTTGATGATCGGGTAACCGGGGATATAAATACCTATGCCAAACAGGCAAAAATCATTCATTTCGATATTGATCCTTCCGAAATAAATAAGAACGTACAGGTGGATGTAAGTATTTTGGGAGATGCCAAAGATACATTGAAACAAGTGGGAAGCTTGTTGAATAAAAACGATCATTCCGGTTGGCGTGAAGAGTTTAAACCTTGTGCCGAAAAGGAATATGAGGAAGTAATAAAGAAGGAACTGTTTCCCGAATCCGGCGGCATCAAGATGGGAGAAGTGATTCATAAAGTATCCGAAGCATATCATAATGATGCAGTATTGGTTACAGACGTGGGACAAAATCAAATGATGGGAGTTCGTTATTTCAAATACAACCGAACTCGCAGCGTGGTAACTTCCGGTGGTTTGGGAACGATGGGATTCGGTCTGCCTGCAGCTATAGGAGCTAAATACGGAGCTCCCGATCGCCCGGTATGTTTGTTTGTCGGAGACGGCGGATTGCAAATGACCATTCAGGAATTGGGGACCATCATGCAACAGAAGTTGGATGTTAAAATTATTGTTCTCAACAACAGTTACTTGGGGATGGTTCGTCAATGGCAGGAATTGTTTTTCAATGAAAGATATTCCGAAACGGAAATGCAAAATCCCGATTTTGTAATGATAGCTCATGCTTACGGCATTCGTTCTCGGAAAGTGACCGAACGGAAAGAGTTGGATGAAGCTGTTGCAGAAATGGTTAATCATGAAGGGGCCTATTTATTGGAAGTGGAAGTGGAAAATAAAGGGATGGTTTATCCCATGGTTCCTGCCGGGAGTTGTATTACCAATATCCTGTTGGGAGAGAAAAAACGATAAGGGTATGAAAAACTCAAAAAGTATTTGCAGTTTATTTATCATATCGTTAGTTATTACAGGATGTAATTTCAGTAAAGGAATCAAGACGGATTTGAAGACCGGGCTGACTTATGCATACAATGGTTTTCGGGTGGAAGGAGTAAAGGCTTACGACACTTATCTGAAACCTCTAAAGGGAAATAAATTACCGGAAACTTCTACCTTACACCTCGAAATCGATAATATTAAAGGGCCGGTCGAAACAGAAGGAAAGATTTATCCCGGTTGCAGTCTTACAGTGACCGATAAAGAGGGAAATGTATTAATAGACAAAGATGATTTGTATAAGGATACCGAAAACGGGCTTTCTCCGGAAGAGTTTGTAAAACCGATTATTAAAGTAGTACTGGCTAATCCGATTGTTGCCGGAAAAGTGTATACCGTCCGAGCTCGCTTTTATGATAAGAAGAAAGAATCTTCGTATCTGGAAGTAAATATGGATGTAGAATTAACTCCTTCGGAACAAAATATCGGGGTTTCTGCCCGCGGGTTGGCTTATGAACGGGTATTTTTTGATTCGGAAAAGACCGGTCCTCTTCCGTGCAATAAAGTGCTTGCGAATACCAATGCCGGCTTAGGGTTTGCCGGACTGCAAGGTTTTGCGGAACAAGACGGAATGGTTTTTCCCGGAGCCGAACTGATCGTGACCGATAGCGACGGAAAGCAGGTCTTACATGAAGAAGATATATTTAAGGATATTACAGTCGGATTAACCCCGGATCAGGCTAAAATGCTTATGGCAATTATTCCTTTTCAAGAACCGATTAAATCCGGAGCGACCTATCGGATAAAGGCACGCTTTTTTGATAAGAAAAATGAAAATAATGAAATTACGGCTGATTTAGACGTGGAAGTAATAAAATAAATAAGAAGATGGAAGAAAGAACATTATATACCCTGACCGTTTTTTCGGAAAATACAGTGGGATTGCTTAGTCAGGTAACCAGCGTTTTTACCCGCAGGCAATTGAATATTGAAACATTGTCGGTGTCTCCTTCTGCATTGGAAGGAATTCATAAGTTTACCATTACCGTTTTTTGCGATGAAGACACCATCGGTAAAGTGGTAAAACAGATCGATAAACGGGTAGATGTATTGAAGGCTTATTATAATATGGACGATGAATTGGTACATCAGGAAATAGCTTTGTATAAGTTGTCCACTCCCGATTTCCTAAAATTGGGTTCAATTGAGCCGTTGATCCGAAAATACAATGCCCGTATACTGGAAATCAATGAAATTTGCGTAGTCATCGAAAAAACGGGACATTATATGGAAACTCAAAGCCTCTTTCGTGAATTGAGTGAAAGTGTGGGAGTGCTTCAGTTTATCCGGTCCGGACGAATTGCCATCACTAAATCCAAGATCGAACGATTGAGCGATATGCTTAGAGAATTGGAAAAAAAGAAGAAAATAATAAACGATTGAATTTTATAAATATGTTGCCTCGTGTCGGAACCTATCCGTTTCAGCCGGACCCTTACCTTACTGATTTTAACGGAAAAGTAACGCTTCCCGTATTGGTCGGATATATGCTTCAGGCGGCTACCAAACATGCCGAAGAACGCGGTTTCGGTCATTCGTTGATGAAAGATACCGGAAAAGCATGGGTACTTTCCCGGATGATGATCGGGATGAACGAATATCCCGGTAGTGAAGCCGGAATAAAACTTCATACTTGGGTGGCGGATGTCAATAAGTTGTTCACGGAACGTTGTTTTGCTATAGAAAACGATAAAGGGAAAAAAATCGGGTATGCTCGCTCGGTTTGGGCTTCCATTGATTTATTTTCCCGTCGACCTACCCTGTTGACAACCTTGGCCGGCTTAACCGACTTCGTATCGGAAGGTTCGTGTCCGATCGACGAGGCCAAAAAGATCCCGGCAATACAAGAGTCGAAGGCGGCTGTGGAACATCTCGTTGTAAAATACAGCGACATTGATATTAATAAACACCTGAACAGCATAAAATATATAGAATACTTCATCGATACATTTGACTTGGAACGATTTGATAAGAAGAAGATCAAACAATTTGAAATCAATTATCTTTCGGAGGCTCAATACGGAAACCGATTGGATATTTTTAGGCAACAAGATGAAGATGATCTTTTCAGGTTGGAAATGAAGCGGGACGAACGGATCATAAGTACGGCCCGAATCACGTGGGAATAAATCTTAAAAACAATAGAATTAAAATCTATAACTTATTACGTATTGATATTATAAATTAAAAAACTTAAAAAATGGCAGAAATGAATTTTGGCGGTGTGATCGAGAATGTGGTTACCCGTGAAGAGTTTTCGTTGGAAAAAGCAAGAGAAGTGTTGAAAAACGAAACCATTGCTGTGATCGGTTACGGAGTGCAGGGTCCGGGACAGGCAATGAATCTTCGGGATAACGGTTTCAATGTGATCGTAGGGCAACGAAAAGGCGGGAAAACGTGGGAGAAAGCGATTGCCGACGGTTGGGTGCCGGGAGAAACATTATTTGATATTGATGAAGCCGCGGATAGAGGAACCATCATTCAATATTTATTGTCGGATGCGGCTCAAATCGAAGTATGGCCCCGCTTAAAACAATACCTGACCCCCGGAAAAGCGCTTTATTTTTCTCATGGGTTCGGAATTACTTATAAAGAACGTACTGGAATCATTCCTCCTGCCGATGTGGATGTTATCTTAGTAGCACCTAAGGGTTCGGGTACCAGCCTTCGTCGTATGTTTTTGGAAGGCCGCGGATTGAATTCCAGTTATGCTATTTTTCAAGATGCAACCGGTAAAGCCAAAGAACGGGTGATTGCATTGGGGATCGGAGTCGGTTCGGGCTATCTTTTTGAAACGGATTTTAAACGGGAAGTATATTCCGATCTTACCGGTGAAAGAGGTACCTTGATGGGAGCTATACAAGGAATTTTGTTGGCTCAGTATGAGGTGTTGAGAGAAAACGGGCATACTCCTTCCGAAGCGTTTAACGAAACAGTGGAAGAATTGACCCAATCATTGATGCCTTTGTTTGCAGAAAACGGAATGGATTGGATGTATGCTAATTGCTCCACTACCGCTCAGCGAGGTGCACTGGATTGGATGGGACCTTTTCATGATGCTACCAAACCGGTATTTGAGAAATTATATAAAGAAGTGGCTACCGGGAATGAGGCTCAACGTTCTATCGATACCAATTCAAAACCGGATTACCGTGAAAAATTGGAAGAAGAGCTCAAGGCACTTCGTGAAAGTGAAATGTGGCGTACGGGTGAGGTGGTCCGAAAATTAAGACCCGAAAATAGTTGATAAGTTTATATTTGTTACAATAATATTTGTTTTTGTTGTAAATCATTATCTTTTTCGAAAAAAATATTCTTATTTTATTTGTCGTTGAAAAAATAGTTATATCTTTGCAGCGTTAAAAAAACAATTATGAGTCTCATTTTTGCATACGGTTTGCTTCTCAGCAGTATTATTATTCTCTTAATAAAACAAAGGGGAGCGAGATCGATGTGCAGTGATTAGTATAATCTAAATTGAAAAAAAGCCTTTCTCGCTTCATCCGAGAAAGGCTTTTTTTATGATGGGGACTTTATTGAAAAGAGAGTAAAAAAAGAATGTTTAATAAATTATATAAAGAATATGGCAGAAAAATTATTTATTTTTGATACGACATTAAGAGATGGTGAACAAGTTCCGGGATGTCAGTTGAATACCATCGAAAAAATAGAAGTGGCCAAGGCATTGGAAACATTGGGTGTAGATATTATAGAAGCCGGATTTCCCGTGTCCAGCCCCGGAGATTTTAATTCCGTTGTTGAAATATCGAAAGCGGTTACCTGGCCTACTATTTGTGCGTTAACCCGGGCAGTAGAAAAAGATATTGATGCTGCGGCTGAGGCACTCCAATATGCCAAAAAGAAAAGAATTCATACCGGGATCGGGACATCGCCTTACCATATTAAATATAAATTCAATTCGACTCAGGATGAGGTGGTGGAACGGGCAATTGCAGCAGTTAAATATGCGAAAAAATATGTTGAAGACATTGAGTTTTATTGTGAAGATGCCGGTCGTACCGATAATGTTTATTTAGCTCGGGTAGTAGAGGCTGTGATTAAAGCCGGAGCAACGGTTGTGAATATCCCCGATACCACCGGTTATTGTCTTCCCGGAGAGTATGGAGAGAAGATTAAATTTCTGATGGAGAATGTGAACGGAGTACATAAAGCCATTTTGTCTACTCATTGTCATAATGATTTGGGTATGGCTACAGCCAACACGATGTCGGGTGTATTGAATGGAGCCCGTCAGGTGGAAGTAACCATCAACGGGATCGGAGAACGAGCCGGAAATACGGCGTTGGAAGAAGTAGTGATGATCCTTAAATCTCATAAAGATATCAATATCGAAACCAATATCAATACTCAGAAGATATATCCCATTAGCCGGATGGTTTCGAGCTTGATGAATATGCCCATACAACCCAATAAAGCAATTGTCGGCAGGAATGCTTTTGCTCATTCTTCCGGTATTCATCAGGACGGTGTATTGAAGAATAGGGAAAGTTATGAAATAATCGATCCGAAAGACGTAGGTATAGACGATAATGCCATTGTATTGACGGCTCGCAGCGGGAGAGCGGCTCTTAAACATCGGTTGAATGTATTGGGTGTAGAATTATCTCAGGAAGAATTGGATACAGTATACGAAGAATTTTTGAAGTTGGCGGACCGTAAAAAAGACATCAATGATGAAGATGTATTGATGTTGACCGGTAAAGATCGGGGAAATAAGCGTATCAAACTGGAATACCTGCAAGTTACTTCCGGTGTAGGGTTAAAACCGGTTGCATCCGTTTGCTTGAATATTGCAGGGGAAAAGTTTGAAGCTGCTTCAGCCGGAAACGGACCCGTGGATGCAGCCATTAAAGCAGTGAAACAAATCATTCATCGGCAAATGGTTATTCAGGAATTTTTGATACAGGCTATCAATAAAGGAAGCGACGATATGGGAAAAGTTCATATGCAAGTAGAACATAATGGTATAAATTATTACGGATTTGCAGCCAATACAGATATTATTGCCGCTTCAGTGGAGGCATATATCGATGCAATTAATAAATTTGTAAAATAAATAATTCATTCAGGATATAGGTAAGAATCGGAATTGCCGATGAAGCAATTGTTATAAACTAAAAAGAAAACATGGCTAAAACATTATTTGACAAAATCTGGGATGCACATGTGGTATCCGTCGTGAAGGACGGGCCGACTCAATTGTATATTGACAAACACTTTTGTCATGAGGTAACCAGCCCTCAAGCATTTGACGGTCTGCGAAAAAGAAATTTGAAAGTGTTCCGTCCGGAGAAAACCATATTGACGGCAGATCATAATATTCCTACTATTGATCAGGATAAGCCCATTCAAGATCCTGTCTCAAAAAAACAAGTGGATACGTTGGAAAAGAATGCTGCAGATTTCGGTTTGACTTATTTTGGAATGCTGAATCCCAAAAACGGGATTGTTCATGTAGTAGGCCCGGAGAACGGCTATACACAGCCGGGTATGACCATCGTGTGTGGAGACAGCCATACATCTACTCATGGAGCGTTCGGTTCGATTGCTTTCGGAATCGGTACGAGCGAGGTGGAGATGGTATTGGCTACTCAATGTATTTTACAATCTCGCCCCAAAACCATGCGTATCAATTATGAAGGAAGATTGAGGGAAGGTGTAACTGCTAAAGACTTGGCGCTGTATACCATTGCACAATTGACTACAGGAGGAGCTACAGGATATTTTGTCGAATATGCGGGAGAGGCTATCCGTAACATGTCCATGGAAGAGCGGATGACTGTGTGTAATTTAAGTATCGAAATGGGTGCTCGCGGCGGAATGATTGCTCCGGATGAGATTACTTTTGCTTATGTCAACGGTCGGGAAAATGCGCCGAAAGGAGAGGAGTGGGATTGCAAATCAGCTTATTGGAAAACTCTGAAAACGGATGAAGGCGCTGTTTTTGACCGGGAAATTACTTTCGATGCTTCGACCATAGAACCAATGATTACCTACGGAACCAATCCCGGAATGGGAATGGGAATTAATGAGGCTATCCCCACATTGGACGAAATTGATGAAGCCGGTCGTATTTCTTTTCTGAAATCAATGGAATATATGGGATTTACTCCCGGAGAAAAACTGGAAGGAAGACCGATCGATTATGTTTTTTTGGGAAGTTGTACCAATGGACGAATAGAAGATTTTCGTACTTTCACCCGGTTTGTCAAAGGAAAGAAAAAAGCGGAAGGAATTGTTGCTTGGCTGGTACCGGGAAGTTGGAATGTTGAAAAACAGATTAAAGCCGAAGGCCTTGATAAGATCCTCGAAGAAGCCGGATTTGTGCTTCGTCAACCGGGATGTTCCGCTTGCCTGGCTATGAATGATGATAAAGTTCCTGCCGGAAAGTATGCGGTTTCCACTTCTAATCGTAATTTTGAAGGAAGACAAGGACCCGGAGCAAGAACGTTATTGGCCGGACCGTTGGTGGCTGCTGCTGCTGCCATTACCGGAAAGATTACCGATCCGAGAAGCATGTTGTAACAGCCCGAGATCACATAAATATGACAATCATCTTATAATTTTTTGGACTAAAGAAAATGGAAAAATTTCAAACAATAACATCCTCTATGGTACCTCTTCCCATAGAAAATGTGGATACAGATCAAATTATACCGGCTCGTTTTTTGAAAGCTACCACCCGGGAAGGCTTTGGTGATAATCTTTTTGCCGATTGGCGTTATGATAAGAACGGGCAACCGGTGAAAGATTTTGTGTTGAACAACCCGCTTTATGAAGGACAAGTCCTGGTTACGGGAAAGAACTTCGGGAGCGGTTCCAGTCGCGAACATGCGGCATGGGCTATTGCGGGCTACGGTTTTAAAGTGGTTGTTTCTACTTTTTTTGCCGATATTTTCCGGAATAACGCGCTGAATAACGGAGTATTGCCCATTATCGTATCGGAATCTTTTCTCACTTCTCTTTTTGGGAGTATAAACCAAGATCCGAAAGCAACCGTAACCGTAAATTTGGCCGGTCAGCAAATTACCAACAATGCCACGGGAGAATCGGAAACTTTTGAAATTAATTCTTATAAAAAAGAATGCCTGCTCAATGGATTTGACGATATTGATTATCTATTGAGTAATAAAGGAAAAATAGAGGCTTTCGAAACTCAAAGTGTGTGTTAAGATAAATGAATAATGATTAAGAATCAGCTTTATTATTCCGGATTATGATAGAAATAATGGATACGACCCTGCGTGACGGAGAACAGACGTCCGGGGTGTCTTTTGCTTCGACCGAAAAATTGAGTATTGCCCGTTTGTTATTGGAAGAATTGCGTGCAGATCGGATTGAAATTGCTTCGGCACGTGTTTCCGAAGGGGAATATGATACCGTCAAACGTGTTTCCGAATGGGCTGCCAAAAACGGACATTTAGATAAATTGGAAGTTCTTGGCTTTATTGATGGGGGAGTATCCTTGGATTGGATTCGGAATGCCGGGTGTAAAGTGGCGAATTTGCTTTGTAAAGGTTCTTTGAAACATTGTAAGGAACAATTAAGAAAAACTCCCGAAGAACACGTATCAGATATAAAAAAGGTGATTCGTATGGCGGACGAAATGGGAATTTCCGTAAATGTTTATTTGGAAGACTGGTCAAACGGAATGATTCATTCTCCCGAATATGTTTTTTTTATGATGGATCAATTGAAAGAAGAAGGAATCAAACGCTTCATGCTTCCGGATACCTTGGGTATACTAAATCCCGACAATACAAAAATGTTTTGCTTGGAGATGTTGGAGCGTTATCCCGGAATACGGTTTGATTTTCATGCCCATAATGATTATGATCTGGCCGTGGGAAATGTATTTGCTGCTGTTTCGTCCGGTATCCGGGGAATTCATGTTACAATCAACGGACTGGGAGAACGGGCCGGAAATGCTCCTCTTACCAGCGTTGTAGCCATGCTGCATGATCAATTGAAATTTAAAACAAATATTGAAGAAAAGAATCTCTTTAGAGTAAGTAAGATTGTGGAATCCTATTCGGGACTCCATATACCCAATAACAGACCGGTAACGGGAGACAGCGTGTTTACTCAATGTGCCGGGATTCATGCGGATGGAGATAATAAGAACAATTTATATTATAACGATTTATTACCCGAACGTTTTGGCAGATCCCGGGAATATGCGTTGGGTAAGATGTCCGGCAAATCCAATATCAAGAAAAATTTGGATGCATTGGGACTGGAGCTTGATGATGAATCCATGAAAAAACTGACGGAACGGATTATCGAACTGGGAGATAAAAAGGAGATTGTTACTCAGGATGATCTTCCTTACATCCTGTCGGATGTACTGCACAGCGAGAACTCCGACCGGATCAAGATAATTAATTATTCTCTCTCACTTACTAACGGTCTTCGCCCTACCGCTACCGTAAAAATTGAAGTTGAGGGGAAATGTTATGAAGCTACTGCTCCCGGAGACGGACAATATCATGCATTCTCCAAGGCCTTGTGGAAAATCTATACGAAATTGAATAAGCCTAAACCGGTACTTACCGACTATAGCGTGACCATCCCGTCCGGTGGAAGAACGGATGCATTGGTGCAAACGGTAATTTCTTGGAATTTCAACGGAAAAGACTTCAAAACGCGAGGATTGGATGTGGACCAAACGGAAGCGGCTATTAAAGCTACCATAAAAATGCTCAATCGAATTGAGAATATGTAAAAATGAATTAAATTTGTTGCATAATTCAGCAATATATCGACTTGTTTTATTCGGTCGATATATTTCTTCAAAAAAGAGATCTCTATGAAAAAGAAATTGACGATTGCTTTGGTTGCACACGATCAGCGAAAAGCAGACATGGTAGAATGGGCCATATTCAATGCCGATACATTATCAAGACATACTTTGATTTGTACCGGGACGACCGGGAATTTGATCCGACAAGCATTGGAGGAAAAAGGAGTAGAAGCCGAAGTGGTATGCATGCAGTCGGGTCCTTTGGGCGGTGATGCCGAGATTGCTGCATTGGTAGTACGTCAACAAATTAATCTGGCTATCTTTTTGATCGATGATCTGAATCCGCAACCTCACGAAGCGGACATTCAGATGTTGTTGCGTCAATGTCGTATCCATAATGTTCCGATTGCTTGTAATCGTTACAGTGCAGATTTAATGATTACCAGTACGTTGTGGGATAACGACGATTATATTCCTTCTGTGCCGAGGTATGTAAAGTTTAATAGAGGAGAATTCTGAGAACGGTTTATAAAATAGAAAATCCGCTTATAATAGCAGTTCCGGCGAGTAGGAATGAGAAGCGGTATTTCAATCACCTTTAAAAATAAAAAAGTAACGTATGAAATTAAATATCGCAGTATTGCCCGGTGACGGCATCGGGCCTGAGATTGTCGAGCAAGCATTAAAAGTAACGGAGGCGGTGTGTCATAAATTTGGACATGAATTGGTTTATAAACATGCATTGGTGGGTGCCGCTGCTATTGATGAAACAGGAAATCCTTATCCGGATGAAACGCATGAGTTGTGCATGGCTTCCGATGCCGTATTGTTTGGCGCTATCGGTTCTCCCAAATACGATAATGATCCTTCTGCAAAAGTGCGGCCCGAACAAGGATTGTTGTCCATGAGACAAAAGTTGGGATTGTATGCCAATATCCGTCCCATTTCTACTTTTCCTTCGCTGATCCATAAATCTCCTTTGCGTGCCGATTTGGTGGAAGGTGCTGATTTTATGTGTATACGGGAACTGACCGGAGGCATTTATTTCGGTCGTCCGCAAGGTAGGAGCGAGGATGGAAAAACGGCCTACGATACATGTGTTTATACGGTGGAAGAAATCGAACGTATTGTTCGGTTGGCTTATAAATATGCCGAACAGCGAAATAAAAAAGTGACGGTTGTCGATAAAGCCAATGTACTAAGTACTTCCCGTTTGTGGAGAGAAGTGGCACAACGGTTGGAAAAAGAATATCCTCATATTGAGACCGAATATATGTTTGTAGATAATGCAGCTATGCAAATTATTCAGTGGCCCAAACGATTTGATGTGATTGTTACGGAAAATATGTTTGGAGATATATTGACCGATGAAGCTTCTGTTATTACCGGTTCGCTGGGAATGCTTCCCTCTGCATCGGTAGGGATTCATACGTCTGTCTTTGAACCGATTCACGGTTCCTATCCGCAAGCTGCCGGAAAAGATATCGCCAATCCGTTGGCTACGATTCTTTCGGCAGCATTGATGTTTGAATATGCATTTGGATTGCAGGAGGAAGGAGCTTTGATTCGTCGCGCCGTAGATGCTTCCATGGAACAACAAATCGTGACAGAAGATATTGCAACAAAAGAAAAAGCCTATAAAACTTCGGAAGTCGGGGACTGGATTGTAAGTTTCTGTAAAAATTCCTAATTTTTAACCATTTTAAATGCATCGTTTCTTTAGACGATGCATTTATATGAACAGTAATGACAAATTGTTTATATATTGAATTTTAATTTATGAAGACAAAAAAATCAATTCTTTTTCTTTTTATTTCGTTGTTAACTATCGGGTTTTCCGGCTGTCTGGGTGATGGTGATAATAAAGAAAGGCAAGAAATCCGTGGTATTGTTCACTATGAAGGAACTTCCTTGATTTTGAAAACTAATCATCCTTATTGGGGTACTATTTATGTGCCGGGACTAGCAAGCCAAGATCCATTTATAAGTGAAGGAACTTGTATCGCTGCTATAGTGGAAGTGGATTTCGATGATCGTTCCGGAGGAACGAAATATTATACAGGGCAAGTCTTGGATTGGATAAAAATAGATCGTAGTTATTTAGAAATTACAAATGACGTTTCCACCATGTATAATGATACAATTGATGCAATAAGTTTACCTGCATTTATAGATAAGGTAGTATTTTTGCAAGCTATTTATCAAAAAGGTAAAAGTGATTCCCGTTACAGCTATCAATTAGTTTGCAATACTGATTCAATTAAGGATGGGATTCATTCCCTATATTTTAATTCTTATATGGATGAAGGGTCCGGTTCGACATCTATCTTGGCGAAGGATGCAGCTTTTGATATTTCTTCTTTCATTTATCAATATGGAAGAGATACTACTGTAAGTCAAGTTGATTATACTTATATCAAGTTTTATCTTAATTATCCTAAAAATAAGGATAAAGATGGAGAATTGATATATAGTGTAGCTAATGATGGAAAACCGGTGGAGCTTTTTACCCCTAAATCAACAAATTGATTTCTAATCATATAAAAGTATAGAAACGTTTTTGTTTTGTTCGACCCCTGAAATTCTGTTTCAGGGGTTTTTGTTTATGGAGAGTTTGTGATTCTTGATTTTGTAACTCCTTATATTCTTTCCCCGATTTTCATAGGAAAGAAACCTTCGCCTGCTTTTTTATTTTAATTTCCTATCATCAATTATAGGTATCTTTTATGTCAACGAAATAGCGGATAATGGTGATTGTTGCGCTTGAGATATTTTAAGAATTTTGTGCCCGGATTTACCCCTCTGTCAGAAATAAATTATTAACAATAACAAACAGATGAAATTCAAAGCGCAATTATCCTTTCTTTTTATATTATTTATTATTTCTGAATCATTTGCTCTTGGAAATGAAAAAGCAGTAGTTTCCGGAAGAATAACAACTGATAATGCCGAACCGGTCGAATCGGCTACGATTTCTATAAAAAATTCGTCCTATGGAAGCATTACCGATGAAAAAGGAAATTTCAGTTTCAGTATTCCGGCAGGTAAGTATACACTCGTTATTTATGCGCTCGGGTATGAAACAAAAGAAGTCGTTGTAAATACGGAGGTAAAACGGGAAAATCTGCAAATTGTGTTGGAACAAAGTGCCGCTACCACCCTCAATGATGTGTTGGTGACGGCGAAGTCAACCACCCAACGAGTGAATGAATTGGCTTATAATGTGGTTGCCCTGGATGCAAAGGTACTTTATAATTCTACTCTAGATCTGAGCCATGCGCTCGATAGAATATCCGGGGTGAGGGTGCGGGAAAGCGGAGGTGTCGGGTCCGGTTATAACTTCTCTTTAAACGGTTTTACCGGGAATCAGGTGAAGTTTTTTATTGATGGCGTTCCGATGGATAATTTCGGTTCGTCATTTCAGATTAATAATATTCCGATCAATCTGGCCGAACGGGTAGAGGTTTATAAAGGGGTTGTTCCGATCAGTTTGGGTGCCGATGCATTGGGCGGGGCGGTCAATATTGTTACTTCCAACCGGCAAAATAAATATGTGGATGCCTCTTATTCTTATGGTTCTTTTAATACTCATCGGTCTTATATCAATGCCGGATATACGTCCGAATCGGGATTTACCGTACAAATCAACGCTTTCCAAAATTATTCGGACAACGATTATAAAGTCACTACCGATATTGTAGATCTTCATACCGGCCTAAAGACCGAAAATGTAAAAGTGAAACGTTTTCATGATCAATACCATAATGAAACACTTATTGCCAATATAGGAGTGGTAGGGAAAAGTTTTGCAGATAAATTGTTATTCGGAATAACACTCGGAAAAAATCGTGCGGATGTTCAGACCGGGGCACGGATGAAAGAGTTTGTATTCGGTAAACGATTTCGTCGGGGGGATATTGTTATGCCAACGGTACGGTATATGAAACGAAACCTGTTCGTAAAAGGGCTGAATTTGAATGTAACGGGAAACTTTAATTTTGGACATGAACAGACGGTCGATACGGTGGCTCGTCAATACAACTGGGCGGGTGATTATATCGAAAAACCGAGTCCCGGAAGTGAAAGAAACCGGACGATGTATAAGTATCAAAACAATACCGGAATCGTAACAGCGAATGTAGATTACAGAATCAATGACAATCATGTGATTACGATAAATAATGTATTAAACGGTTTTAACCGGAAAGGAAAAGACGAGCTCTATCCGGAAAGCGAAAAATACATTCAACCCCGGAAAACCATGAAAAATATAGTCGGATTGGGATATAAGTTCGATTATAAAGAAATATGGAATACGTCGGTATTTGTGAAGCAATACCATCAAAAGACTACTTATTCCAAAACGGAAGAAGGTTCCGGAGGATGGGGTACCACTGAATATGTGCCTGTTTATAAGTATCATAATGCTATGGGTTATGGGATTGCTTCTACAGTCTTTGTAAATAATTATGTACAATTGAAAGCTTCTTATGAAAAGAGCCTGAGAATGCCGGGAAATGAGGAATTGTTTGGAAATGAGGGGGATAATCTGGAAGGAAATTCAACATTAAAGCCGGAAAGCAGTCATAATGTCAATGTGGGGGCTAATTACAATACTCGAATTGCCGATGATCACGGACTGATTTTGGATGGCAGCTTGATTTATCGCGACACCAAAGATTTTATTCGTGCTAAATTGGTTACCAACGGCACCGATTTGGTAATGGTTAATCAGGATAAAGTAAACAATATCGGTTTCAACGGAGAGATTCGTTATTCTTATCGAAAGTTGTTGACTGCGGGAGTGAATATGACAAGTCAAAATATCAGAAACAGAACCAAGTATGTTGAATATGATGACGGTAATCGGAAGCCGAGTTCAACATATAAAGATCGGATTCCCAATTTGCCGTATCTATTCGGGAATGCTGATTTTAATTTGTTCTTTCAGCATGTCGGAATGAAACATGCTTCTTTGACTGTCGGATACAATTTATTGTATGTACATCGGTACTATTTAAGATGGCCGAGCGAAGGAACAAAATCTTCGAAGAATACTATTCCGACTCAACTGTCTCATGACATTAATTTAACTTATACATGGAAGGACGGAAGATATAATATTGCAGCCGAATGCAAAAACATTTTTGATAAAGATGTTTTTGACAATTTCAGTTTGCAAAAGCCGGGAAGAAGCTTTTATATGAAGTTCCGGTATTTTATCAGTAAATAATAGGATTACAGACTCGAACTTTATTTATTATCTCAATACGTATATAACCTGCATGCAAAAGCTACACTGATAGCTTATGGACAAGGTGTGGGTTTCATCTCATCTTATTACAAAAAATAATTGTATGAAACGAAGTATGTAAATCAATGAATTACGCCACAAGAAGATGTTATTACATGCGAGTTCCATACGACCATAAATAAAAATAAATAATAACGTATGAAAAAAAACAGCTTTTTATTGTTTATAGCAGCAGCTATGTTATCAATCACATCGTGTGACAGTAAGGATGATCCTATTCCCGATCCCGATCCTTCGGACGGAGCACAATATGTTGTAGTTGCAACTCCCGACGGTTCAATGGGAGAAGGAGCCGATTATGTATTGCAAACCGGTTCATTATCTGAGGGAAGCATTACGACTAAGGGTGCCGGTATAGAGCAGGATGGTTATCGTTATTATGCATTTAATAACAATAAAGTTTTCAGTTTGTTATACGGACAGGGAAATCCGGGAGATGTAGTTGTATATAATTTGGATGATAAGGGAATACTTCAACATGTATCAACCGTAAACACTCCGACCGTACAGGTGTTCGGAACCTATAATAAAGAGTTGATTCTGATTCGCTCGCCTCGTTCGGGAGATGAAGATGCTACTATCTTGAGGATTAACACCGATAATCCTCAGATAACAGATACCAAATATATTAACGTGGTCGAGTTGGCCGGTAATGGAGAAAGAGCTCATTTTACGGGCGTTTTTCAAATCGGAGATAAGATTTATGCTCCTTATTATTGTATTAAAGGAATAACAGGAGCTGTTTTTCACTCTGATTATTCCGACAGTACTTGGGTTGCTGTTTTGTCTTATCCGGATATGAAGTTGGAAAAGATTATTAAAGACAATCGTACAAGCTATATCGGTTATTATTTTGCTCAGTGCGGTTTGCAACAAGTAGAGAATGGAGATGTGTATGCTTTTTCATCGGCTACATTGGGGGGAAATGGTGTAGTACCTTCCACAAAACCTTCGGGTGTAATCAAAATCAAAAAAGGGGAAACCGAATTTGACCGGGATTATTTCTTTAATATTCAGGAAAAAACGGGCGGACATCATATTTACAGCGCTCGTTATATCGGAAATAATAAATTCTGCTTATTGATGTATTCGGAAAAAAATCAAACTGAGGGTAATATGCGCTTTGCCATTACGGATGTAGTGGAAAAAACATTTACTTGGGTAACCGGTTTGCCCGAACCGGATCAAATCGCTCATATCAGCCGATTACCTTACGTTTCGGAAGATAAGAAAACAATAGCGTGGGGAATTACAACAAAGAGTGAAAATCCGTTTGTATATACCATTGATGCAACTGCAGCAGCTGCTACCAAAGGGTTGGAGGTGAAATCGGGAAGTATTACTGCATTGGGACGTCTTACTTATTAAATAAAAGGACAGCAAGATTACGGAAGGCATCTTGGAGAATTAATTCTTATCGGATGCCTTTTTGTATTATATAAGAAAGGTATGAAAATAAGAAAAATAGCGCATAAATTACATTGTTGGCTTGGTATGTTATCCGGCATTATTGTATTTATTATTTGCTTAACCGGAGCGATTTGGGCGTTGAAAATAAACGGTTGGATAGATTCTGATCCGGAGTATTCTGTTGCAAAAATACAACAGCCAAAGAAACAACCTTCCGAATTGGCAAAGATAACATCCGATCGGTTGGGTTGGCAACCTACTTATATTACTTATTATAGGAATAACTCGGCCCGGATCGGAGCTTATGGGAAAGGGATTCGTTCAAGTGCCGTTATCAATTCGTTTAACGGAGAAATTCTTTGGGAAAATAACGGTTCCGACTCGGGCGAATTTGATTTTTGGCATTTTATTCGTCGCGGACATCGGTCTTTATGGCTTCCTTTTCATATAGGACGTCCGATCGTAAATTATTCAACGTTGGTGTTTGTTCTGGTATTGATCAGTGGAATGGTCAGGTGGTTTCCCAAAACTAAAAAAGCGTTGAGAAAACGAGTTCGGTTTAATTGGAAGAGCCGGACGCCGCTTAAGCGGCGATTGGTCGATATGCATGGTATTTTTGGATTTTATATGTTTTTTTTCTTGTTGGTTATTTCATTTACCGGGATGGTGTGGGGAATAGAATGGTGGTCTAAGGGCCTTTACGGTATGACTACCGGAGGAAAAACGTTGCCGGCATGGGGAGCCGGTCGATCCGATACGACCGTAATGAACTCAATGGATACCTATACCGCTGTAGATATTTTATTTAAAAGAATTGCCGAAGAAAATCCC
>DAIQOU010000228.1:0-7235 GCA_036787725.1 Bacteroidales bacterium | reverse complement strand
GAAAATTTAGTTTTCTTATTATTAATGATCATTCAATACTGACATCATATACTACCCGCTCTTTATTCAAGATTCCATTAAATAACAAATTGATAATATCATTGATCTTACCATCACGAGTAGTCCAAAATTCGCTCATACTTCCCCGGATATACGGAACTTCCAATCCTTTAAAGGCATGATGTAAAATAACTGCGGTAACATGGGAATTGGAAATATCAAAAATGCCCTCGCAAACCCCTTCATCCAGAATCTTTTTAAGGAATTCTATTTCCCGGATATCAAAATCCTTGCGAACGTTTTCTACCAACCATATATTCCGAAAAAAATTAGCCCGGAGCGTTCCGTTGCGTGAAACAACTTCCTTCACCGCTTCCAAACGAGTATAAATAAATTCCAGCAATTTCTTATCCGCCGGTAAATCTTTTTCCTCTACTGTTTGGAGTTTACTGTATAAGATATCCAATTCGGATTCAATTACAGCATGATAAATATCCTTTTTACTCTGAAAATAAGTATACAATGTCCTTCTTCCTTTTTTGGAAGCTTGAGCAATATCATTCATTGTTGTGTTTTCAACTCCTGTTTTTGCAAACAATTGTCGAGCGACTTCAATAAGTTTATTTCGTGTTGCGGACATTGGCATTTATCTTTTTGCACATTTATTCTTAGAGTGTGTAAAAATACAACAAATAAGATACTTCAACAAAATAAATAAAAAAAGAATGGAAAATATTTTGTTTTCTAAATAAAAGCACTACCTTTGCATCCGTTAAACATCGCGGGGTGGAGCAGTTGGTAGCTCGTTGGGCTCATAACCCAAAGGTCAGAGGTTCGAGTCCTCTCTCCGCAACTCATTAAAAGAATCGCTTTTTAGCGATTCTTTTTGTTTATATCAATTTGTAGAGGTTTTATTTTCCTCCCATACCTCACCCCATAATCGCTTTTTTATTTCTCCAAAAGCTTATACTCAAGGGTAAAGTAAACCGTCATAATACGAGGCTCCCAAACGGTATTTTCAAAAAAATAAAACCTGTAAAAACAAATTGGTTTATTGTATTAAAAAAATGGTTACGGCAAGTTGTAAAATCGTTTTGCTGCAAAACACGAATTCATTTTGCTGCAAAAAGCAATTTTATTTTGCAGCAAAATACACATACCGTTTTGCAGCAAAACGAAGTTGCAAATTGCAGCAAATTGGAAACGCAAGTTGCTGCAAAATGAAAAAAGTCTTTTTATAAAGCCGATAAGGGTATTACATACCGGTTTTCCGAATATGAGAAACTAAACACTTGAAAGTAATAAAAACAGCCGGGCCATTCATTCGACCCGGCTATTTTATTTGCAGTAACACTTATTATTTGCGACAGAATTTATTTATTTCATCGGAATGCACAGATTTACAATCCAAGGAGCATCGGCATCTTGAGTATTTCCGGCACAGCTCACATACAGTTCATAATGATCTCGCATATCATATTCATAGCCTTTATTATTAAAGAAAGAATACGCTTTTTCCCAAGCTCTGCCGTATTCCGACATGATTACTTCTACTTGCATCACAAAATACTTACCGCCGCTGATCGTATATTCTTGCATCCCTTCCCCGGCCCGGATACCTGAAAGATTTTCCAAACAGGCTTCCGAACGTAATTTATCAACAGGAATTTCCATGGGATCATCATGGTAAACACCTGCCATTTTAGGAGAGCCGTTCCATAGATTATTAGCTTCTGCCCATGCTGCCAGTTTTTCAAATATTTTTCCGATACCTGCGTAATCCCCTATATGGGAAATAGCAATTG
This sequence comes from Bacteroidales bacterium, assembly GCA_036787725.1. GTDB lineage: Bacteria > Bacteroidota > Bacteroidia > Bacteroidales > Azobacteroidaceae > DAIQOU01. The sequence goes on along the minus strand of DAIQOU010000228.1, from coordinate 5,430 downwards.
TTTTAATGGGTTCGAGATTTATAATCTCCGTGCTGCTTACTTTCATATAATTAATTTGTTTTAAAATGAATGATGATACGAAGATATCTTCTTTGTGTGACAACAGTATGTCATCAACTTTTATTAAAAAGTACCGGAAGTTGAATTTACCGACCGGTTGAGATATTGCATTTTCAAAGGCATAGCAGAAGCTACATCTTCGCAATATCTTTTTCATAATATTCTATCAATACCGGCTTGAATAATGTATTGATCTTTATTTTATCCAAATCGGCCTGTTCATCATTAGCAAACCGGAATAAAGCCGGAAAGTTTTGATCGTTCAAATATTGACAGGTTACCTCTTCCGGAAGGGTCATTTCATTTACATTGACTTTTCGGTCTGTCGCCAGATTAAACCCCCAATCGCCAAAGGAAGGAACATTCACATGATAAGGTATAACGCAAGCAAATTCTTCCCGGAGTGTTTTATAAATGCACCAGAATGCATTTTTCGTAAAGTAAGGGCTGTTGGATTGAGTAACCATCACTCCTCCTTCCGTTAAATTTCTCTTTACCAGCCGATAGAAGGAATTAGTATATAATTTATTCAATACATCTTTATTCGGGTCGGGCAAGTCTATAATGACCAAATCAAATCGCCTGTTCGTATGTTTCAGATAGTTGAACGCATCGTCAATGATCACTTCCACTTTGGGATCGGAAAGGGCACCGTTATTCAGCTTATTGATTTCCGTATGTTTTTTGGAAAGATTTACAATGGTTTCATCCAGGTCGACCAATGTAACGGATTCAATCCCGGAATATTTCAATAATTGTTTGGCTGCCAACCCGTCGCCCGCACCTAAAAGAAGAATATGCTTAGCCGACGGGCAGACGGCCATGGGCACATGTACTAACGGTTCATGATAACGATATTCATCCAAAGACGAAAATTGAATGTTTCCGTCCAGAAACAACCGCAAGTCATCTTTGTGTTTAGTCAACACAATCTTTTGATATACGCTTTGTTTTGTATAAACAATTTGATCTCGATAAAGGCCGGATTCCAGATTACTTGTAATCCCGTCGCCGGTAAAAATAAATACCACTACTACTGCAATACAAAAAAACAATGTATTTCGAATGAATGTTTTCCGATAAAGTTGATCCCGATAACGAACCACAATGATCAAAGCCGCCATCAAATTGATGAATCCGGTTACAAATCCGGTAGTAACATAACCCAACCGGGGCAACAAGAGCAAAGGAAAAGCAATGGAACCTACCAACCCGCCGATATAATCGAATGCAAACAAATTGGCAATATTGGATTTGATATTTTGTTTGTATCCTTCTATAATACGGACAAGCAACGGAATTTCAATTCCGACCAACAAGCCGATTAGAAAAATCATCACATACATTACCAACGGATAAACATTGGTATATATATGACATAAAAACAACAATAAACTTGAAAAACTCCCCAATATTCCCACTAGTATCTCCACCAAGGCGAAAGTATCGAACAAATGCCGATCCAAATATTTGGAAACATAAGAGCCGACTCCCATAGCAAAAAGATAAAGCCCAATCGTAATGGAAAACCAAGTAATACTGTTTCCCAACAGATAAGAACTCAGACTCCCAATGATCAATTCATATATAATGGAACATATCGAAATCAGTAATGTGGTAAATAACAGGGGAGTCGCATTAAAATGATTCCGCTCCATTTATTGTATGGCTCCGCTTACAATAATACCGATGGCTATAATAAAACCCGCCATCGCAATTCCTGCTGCAACATTATGATCATCAATCACTTTATTCAGATTTATCTTTTTCAATCTGCATAAAAGCACCATGGAATAATATCCTCCAATAAACAAGATGATCCCGATCAACCAATATTGTAATGTTAATAATATACTTGCCATATTCATTTTCCTATCCTCCTATTATTACTGATCTGATAATGATAGCCAATCCGATAAAAATACCGGCAACAATCACTCCCGTAGCCTTACTTTTTTCTTCAAATATCTCATGCAAAAACTTATAGGGAATAACCAGATCCATTATAATCACTCCGATAATGAGCAATAGAATACCAAATATTCCGTATCCCAATGAAATTAAAACTTGTAACATATTATTTCCGGTGTTAAAATTATCTATTTTCCAAAGGAGGTACCTCCGCCCTGCGTCCTGCGCGTATTGACACTTTCCTGACGGGCATTAAATAAATAAGAATCATATCCCGTAGTATTCAAATCTGCAGCCCCGGTACTCCGTCGGTTCATCCAATATATACCCGAGTTGTAAAACCGATGCAGTCGATGCGAATTGGCCGACCGGTAAGAGGAATAACCTTGCGGATCATCCTTTTTCTCGCTTACCTGTATATAAGTAGAATCGTTCTCACTGATATAGATCACTACCGTTTCTTTATCGGATTGAATCAATATCTGATCTTTTTCGGATTCATCGGAAGTAATTACATGTCGAATATGTTCCGGATCGATTTTAATGATTTTCTTACAAACGCTATCCGGACTTACTCCCGAACTGAAAATATCGCTTTTTGTATTCGCCTTATCGTTGGAAGTAACTGCAGTTACATGATTAAATTGGGAATTTTTCATTAGCTCACGTCGAATAGGTTGGGTATTTCGTTCCGATAAGAAAATATACACTATAAAAACAAAGATCCCGGCTAAAATAATCCGAATCAAGCAACCCGACTTCCCTTTTTGTTTTCTTACCCGATTTATCCGACCTTCCCGGACTTCAATATCTGCTTCTCTCAGCTCTTCGCCCAAAGAAGCTTCCGTTTCATCGGTCCATTTCTCAATCGATAATTGTTGTCCGTCCGACGATTCGTATTCAATAAAAGTAAACGGCTCATTGTTATCGAAGTCAACGTCTCCTTCGCTTCTTACTACTTTTGCATTGCCGGTTTCTACATGATTAAATCTTTTTCCTTGATATTCGGCATATTTATTATCATCGAAAAAAGAAATTTTGCGAAAAGGGATGTTATGAGACAGCCCGATTTTCACCTCCTTATCCGCTTTTTCTACCGAAAGCCAGTGCTCCTTTTTTCCTCCGAACAACCGATATTCGGTCCAATAAAAACCGGTTTGCCGGTGTTTGACCAAACCGGAAATATAGAAACTTTCACCCTTTATCCTCAACTCTTGGCCCACCAATAAAGCTTCCCAATTCCGGTTTATTGTTTTATCGGGAGCCTCCGGAACGGGAGGAGGTGCAGAAGTTATAATGCTTTCCGGAGAAATGCGTTCTCCTATGAAGAACTCTTTTTCCCCGTCCCACTTTTCATAGCTCAGCAGTTGTTCCGGTCGGTCTTCAAATATATAATCCACATATTCGACCACATCTCCCGGAGAAACATCCGGAATATTATCTGCCGAAATAACCTTTCCTTTTCCGTTTTCAATGATACGATAAGGTTCTTTGCAGGAAGACGGATGAATATGTGATCCCGTATTTCTGTAAAGGACAACTTCTTGAGTATCCGGTTCTACATTCAACCAGACTTCTTCGTTGGTTTGAAGATCAACTAACAACAATTCTTTCCACCGAAACGCATTTTGCTCCAGTTCAAGCCAACCTTTTACACTAAACTTTGTATTTCTTATCTCAAAACTGTCGTCTCTCTTCAACCGGTATATTCTTTTCACGTCCTCTTTATTCAATTAAGATTATCAACTTCCTCTGTTTATTATCCGGACATGTTTATTTTCAGGCTTGAAATAATCCGTCAACAATTCAACGATAGTCATCGTATTCTTATTACCGCAAGTAAATACATCCAAAAACACAGACCGGTGTTCCGGATAAGTATGAATCGAAATATGAGATTCGGCCAGTAATGCAAAAGCAGTGTACCCTCCATTATCAAACCCCGCATATTCGAACTTCAACAAGGTGACCAAAGCTGATTTACAACAGTTTTCTAAACACGATTCAAGCTTTTTCTTATCGTTATCCGTGTTGGATATTCCATAAAACTCGGCTAAAATGTGGTTTCCTTTAAACAGGTGATTCATTCCGCAACAATTATTTGACAGGCAAATATAGATAATGTTTTAAATAAATCGTTAAAGGCGCGAAAGAAAGAAGGAAAAAAGGCGCAAAAGGATAACTTTCCCTTCACGCCTTTACCTTTCGCGCTATCACGCCTTTTATCCTTCGTGCCTTACAATTGAGAATAAGGAACGGAAAATGTATCTCCGGCTGACATATTCCCGGTTTCCAATCCTTTTTTTAACCAACGGGCCCGCTGAGCAGAAGTTCCGTGATTAAAAGCATCCGGCACGACATATCCTTGGGATTGCATTTGCAACCGATCATCACCGATTTGATTGGCAGCATTTATACCCTCTTCAATATCCCCTTCCTCTATCGAATTGAAATTTTTATTATCATAATAAGCCCAAATACCGGCATAAAAATCAGCTTGCAGTTCCAATCTCACATTCAATTGATTGCTTTCTTTTTCGCTCACCCGGCTCTGTTGGCTGTGTACTTGATCGAGGGTTCCCAACAAATGCTGCACATGATGTCCCACTTCATGAGCAATCACATAAGCATAAGCAAAATCTCCCCCGGCATTCAGCCGACTTTCCATTTCCGTAAAAAAAGAAAGATCAATATATACTGTTTGATCTGCCGAACAATAAAACGGCCCTACTGCAGATGAAGCATTCCCGCATCCGGATTGTACACCTCCACTGAACAATACCATTTTGGGAGGAACATATTTCATTCCGTTTTGCTCAAAAACCGATGTCCAGACATCTTCCGTGCCTGCCAGAATGACTGTGGCAAATTGTGCATATTGTTCCTCTTCCGGAGTCGGAGTATAATCGGCTTGAGTGCCGACACTACCGGTTGCCTGTTCCATAAAGAAACTCAACGGATTGCCGCCGGTAAGCCAGATAAGTAATCCGACAATAATAGTACCGCCAATACCCAAGGAAGCCCCCGATACCCGACTTCCCCGACGATCTTCCACATTTCCGCTGGATCTTCTCCCGTCTAGTCTCATGATTGTTCTGTTTTGTATATTATTTAAAGATATGTTCCAATACAAAAATACAACAGATTCGCGACAAAAAAGTTTTCCGAAACAAGAGAAGTAAGGAATAAAAAAACCGGCACCGTTGGCATACTATTTTCGGTTATAGGCAAACATCCTTGTTTAATGGGAGACAGGATTCCGGGATTAACAAGATTTGCTATTAATGCCGTAATCTTATAACTCTGTCCAACAAGCGGCAACCGGGGATTTTAATTTCTAATTTTTACGGTTTCGTCTCGGAGAAAGCCGGAAAGGAAGAAAGAGGGAAAGCACGAAAGCGCGAAAGAAAGGGATAAAGCCCAAAGAAATTGAACCCGCTCGGGGTTCTTTTAGTGAAA
>DAIQOU010000008.1:7605-24890 GCA_036787725.1 Bacteroidales bacterium | reverse complement strand
CTCTTTTCGTTCTGTTACCAACCCGGATTTTGGGTCAGGTTAGAATTTTTCATTCGTTCGGATTGCGGTATGGGGAAAAGATACATTTTATCATCCCATGTGCGATTGACTGTTTTACGTTCGTAATTGATAGAACCGTCCGTATTTTTGGTAAGTTTCATTTCTGTAATACTTTTCAATTTATCGCTTTCTTTCCATCTTCTTAAATCATAAAAACGATGTCCTTCAAAAGCAAGTTCTATCATACGTTCGTTTTTATATTTTTTCAGGAAAACCTCGTTGCCCAATCCTGTCGGGAGTTCGGGCATTGCTACATCCGAACGATTACGTATTATATTTACTGCATCACGTGCCGACATGGCAAATTCGGAAGAGGTAGCATCTGCTGAGCCGAGATATTCAAAGACTGCCTCTGCATAGTTCAAATAGAACTCGCCCAATCGATAAGTGATCCATGAATGACGGGTAGATTTGCTTGTACTGGTTGCACGCAGATCTACTGCGGGATCTAAATATTTTTTCAAATAATAGCCGGTTGGAGTGGCCCCAGAGACCGGTTCCCCGTTTGATCCGCCATAGTAAGTCTGAATCGGATTGTTATTGTAATTCGGCCACTTGGTGTCTCCGTTTTTAATGATTGTCATTTCAAAACGAGGATCTCTTCCTTCATACGGATTGGCCGGATCGTAACCGCTGTTTTCTTCATTCCAAAGTTTACCGGTAGCTTTCAATTCATACGCATCCACCAGATTTTGCGAAGGACAATTACCGGATTTTCCTCCGGTAATACCGATCGGATAATTATATTCTTCCAATAAGCTGGAATTGACTCCGGAACTGCCGGTATGATAACGACGTACAAATATCATCTCTTTATTTTTCCAGTTATCGGGTCCCCATAATTCGGAGTACTTACTTAATGCGAAACCTTTGGCTACACAAACGTCAATCACTTCTTTATTTGCTTTAGCCGCTTTTTTCCAAAGTTCACGGTCATTTGCAGAATTGAACAGCGGACCGGCTGCATACAATGCCGCACGCGCTTTTAATGCCAATGCAGCATATTTGGTGGCGCGTCCGCTTTCTGCCGGAGTTATTCCGAGTATGCCCAAATCGGTATAATCAGCCGGTAGCTTTTCTATAAGATCATTGCATTCGGTCTCAATGAAATTGAAAATCTCCTGTGCCGGCGTACGCGTCAACGTATTGACATTTTCCGTAGTGATCATCTCTGTAAAGAGAGGTACATCACCATATTGGCGCACCAAATTGAAATAAAAATAGGCTCTCAGGAAGCGGGCTTCATTAAATGTATTGTGATAGCGAAACATTTGTGCCTCATAATCATTGTTTAACTTTAATTCATCAAAAGTAAGTCCTTGAAATTCTTCCAAGTATTGATTGCAAGCTTGAATGGCTTTATAACAGGAGGTCCATGTATTGGACAACGGATTGGCCGGACTCCAAGCTCCATTCGTAAAATCATTGATGTCATTATTGGTGTATGCATATTCGGCTTCGTCGCATGCGGACGCCAACATACCGCCGGCATATACTTGTCCGAAATCGTAATCTAACATGGAATAAATGTTTGTTACCATTCCAATCACGTTCTCGTAACTTTTATCCATATAATCTTTTCCGTAATTGGCATATTCGTGATAATCCAGATTACACGCACTCAAAGCTGTTATGCACGCTATGCCGGTCACTATTTTTTTGAATTTCATAATCATTTCATTAAAAAGGTTCAACGATTAAAAGCCGATAGCCAATCCGGCGACCACGCTTCTTGTTAACGGATAAGTTGCTCCGTAAGATTCCGGATCCGCAATCTTAATCTTGTCAAAGCAAAGTAAATCAATGCCTCTCACATAAAGTTTTGCATTTTTCATAATCTTTGTCTTTTTTATCAATTCTTGCGGAAACTTATAATACAGTTCTACCGACCGAAGTTTCAAAAAGGAACGATCTTCCAACCAAACGGTATTGGTTTGGAAATTGTTAGCATTACTTTGTGAGGTCAATCGCGGATATTTTGCATTCGGGCTTTCCGGAGTCCAGCGATTGTCATAATATTCCTCTGAAATAGTGGTGTTATTAATCAAAGGCCAATATAAGCTTTTAGTGTTCAGTACAGCAGAATAATTTCCTGTACCTTGAAACATGGCACTAAATCCCAAGCCTTTCCAATCGGCGCCGAGATGGAATGAGTAATAAATTTCGGGAGCGGTTGTACTGTAACCGATCGCCACTTTATCATTTTCGTCTATTTTACCATCCTTATTGGCATCTTTATATTTAATGTCTCCCGGTTTTACATCTCCGAACATCTGAGGTACACTATTGTCAATATCAGCCTGATCTTTGAAGAAACCAATAGCTTGCAGACCATAGGTTTGTTTCAACGGATTATCGGTGGTCCTGAGGTTGTCAAACAATTGAGGTTCCTCCATTTGTTCGACAATTTTATTTTTGTTAAATGTAAAGTTGGCACCCATGTTTAAGGTAAAGTCACCCGCTTTTTTACTGTAGTTTGCTCCCAGTTCAATACCCCGGCTATCTACGGTTCCTCCATTCTCGAACGGAGCAATAAAACCTAAGATAGATGAATATTTCCCGCTCGAGGAAACCCAGATATCGGATCTGCGTTCGTAGTAAAGATCTAAAGTCAAATCCAATCCTTTAAACAAGGTGGCGTCAAAACCAAAATTATATTTATAAGCTTTTTCTTTAGTAGAATTGATGGATGCTAGACGCCCCAACGACCAACTGCTTGTACCTACAGAATAATTAGTGTCGAAAGGATAGTATCCTCCGCCTCCATACGTTTGTTCCCAATAGTTGGTTTGTTCTGTTTCTCCATCCAATGGTAACCGATCGGTATTTATAACCCCGAATGAACCTCGAAGTTTTAAGAAGTCAATCCAAGAAAGATTCCGGATGAAATCTTCTTTCGATAATAACCAGGCAAGTCCTACTGTGGGAGAAACCGCCCATTTATTTCCTTTAGCCAGTTTGTTGGAGGCCGAACCCACAACGGTCAAGTCGGCAAAATATTTATCTTTATGCCCATAATGAGTGTAAAATGACACATTATGTCGGTACCAAGTTTGATCGATTCCTTTCGTATTACGATATTCATAATCCCATTTCAACTGACTGTAGATTTTATTCAATTCATTGATTTGTTTATTGTAATACATTGTTCCCGCAAAGTTAAACACTCTTGTAAAAGCAATGATTTTAGATAGACTTCCCAATGCGCTTTCCTTTCCATCACTATAGCGGGTGATATTACCGGGTACGCCGTTTTCCCAAGAATTGACTGCATCACTTCCGAAAACGAAGGTCTTGGAATGATCTTCCCAGTACAAAGCATTGTTGTCATAACTTAGAAGCATAGCTGCACCCAGACCCGGTGTAACTGCCGATAAATCTTGGTCTAAGGTCATGTCGGCAAATAACGTACGTTCATGAAACTTGGTGTAGCCGGCTGCTTGCGATGTGGCAACCGGATTCAATAATCCGCCCCAGGTAGAGTTTCCTCCCCATGTTCCGTCTTCCAACCGGGCAGGATAGGCGGCCGAAGGAAGCACATAGATCATCTTGTCCCATAAAGAGGCCCCGGTTTGGGTATCCGAATCGTCGTTGTTATCCGGATCCCTTCCCGGAGTTCTTGTTTCCGACAAGATACCCATAACATTTAATTTCAATTTTGTAGTGGGAGTAAGATCAATATCCAGATTTGTCCTCAAGTTACCTCTTGAAAATTGATCTTGAGTAGAATATCCGTCATTTGTATTGTGATTGGCAATAAAACCGCTGTTGGTTGTCAGGTTTCCCATAGCATAATAACGGAATTTTTCGGCGCCTCCCCGGAAACTGAGATTATAGATATTCGTCATTCCCCGGTCCCGGAACGTTTCTTCTACCCAATTAACGTTGGGGTAAAGGTGCGGATACTTTCCTGAACTAAAGGCATTTAGTTCGTCTTGTGAATAACGGGCCGTATAGCCGTCATTTTTCAATGCTTCATTGATGGCATTCGCATAAGTAGAACTGTTAACAAACTTGGGTTTCCGAGCTTGCCAATCGAATCCGTGATCGTAAGAGAATTTAACTTCACGAGAGTTGTATTTACCGCGTTTGGTCGTAATATTGACAGCACCGTTAATGCCTTTGTAGCCGTAAATAGCTACAGCCGCTGCATCTTTCAGTACAGCTACCGATTCTACTTCTTCCGGAGTGATATTGCTGATATCACGTTCGATACCATCCACTAATATCAGAGGTTTATTGGTAGAAAGACTTTGTAATCCCCGTACATAAAAAGCAGGCTCATAGTCGGAGTATGTCCCTGCTCCCTGTAGGGTTGTCAATCCTGTTCCGTATCCGAAAAGAGAATTTGCTATATTCTTTGCACTTCGGTTATTGAAATCTTCATTGTAGACGGTGGAAACCGATCCGGTAGATTCTTCCAAGCGTTGTATCTTTTGATATCCGATTTGAATTGCTGCATCTGCATAGTTTTCGGGCTTTTCAAAAGTAATACTATCATTAAGTTCTTGAGCACTTACATGCAAACAGAAGCAGGCAAGAAGTGCCGGAATGATTATTCTATTTTTCTTCATAATAAATCAATTTACTATTTTATTTATCATTGCCATCCAAGATTACCATCCGGGGTTTTGTATGAGCCCGTAACCTTTATTCACTTCTGTCAGAGGGAAAGGAGACAAGTACCACTTCGGATCAAATCCTTCTGTCCACCAATAACGGACGGGATTGGATAATTTATACTTTTCATATTCAAAATGAGTAGGATAGGGTTGTGTTTTATCACCTCCATACCATTGTGTTTGTACGCGTTCTCCCGTATTGGGATCTATACGATAGATTTGGAGCCCATGCACTTGTTTTTCGAAAATATCGGCTCTTTTGTAACGTATCAGGTCGAAGAAACGACTGTCTTCCATCCCTAATTCACAAGCGCGTTCCCGAAGAATTTCCTCAATCAGTGCATTTTTATCTGATGTCAGGTTTTTGCCCGGATTGCATTCGACCAATCCTTTCATACCTACACGTGCCCGAACGACATCGATTTGTTTGATAGCTTCTGTTAAATTTTCCTTTTGACATAGTGCTTCAGCATAAGTCAGGTAGATATCCGACAAACGGATAGCGGGCCATTGAGTATATCTGCGCAACATATCATTACCCATCAGAAACTTAATGGGAGCATATCCGGTAGTGAAAGCCGATGTTTGTTTTACCGGATCTTGACCGGCATTGGTTCCTCCTACCCAAGCTTCGAAGCTTTGTCCGGCCATATTTCCGGTGGTCCAGTCCAACGAGACCGGTTGGCTGTTAACAATTATTTCTTCATATAAACGCGGATCGCGAGACAGTTCTAAATTGTTGTCTACTACCGTTCCGGTGGAGAACATTTGATCCAGTTTCCCTTCTTTTTCGGTCTTATCCCAGTCAAAAGGCGTACCGTCTTTCCATGGAAACATTTCCATATACTCTTGAGTAGGACAGTATCCGCGCTTAATCGACATAAGGGGGTCTCCCCATTGATGCCAGAGATACATGCTGGAGTTGAAAGCATCGGTTGTAAAGTGACGGGTACTTAACAGGATTTCCGTACTGGCCTGTTCTACATACCCTCTGCGATAAGCCAACCGATAATCTTGGGGGCGGGTACCGGCTGCTTCTACCAGCTTGTATCCTCCCTTGGAGGTGAGTTCCCGGAAGAATTCTTCGCAAGCTTGCAAACATTGATCCCACAGTTCGGCTTTGTAGCCGCCATACCAAACAGCAGCATTGTCGACAGCACCCGGGTAGTAAGGTTCGTTATTATTGAATAACGGGGAAGCTGCAAATTGCAATATTCGGCACTTCAACGCTAAAGCGGCTGCTCTTGTCCATCGACCGGTTTCTGTTGCCGGATTTTCCACTGTCCAAGGTAAGACGGTCGCGGCTTCATCCAGTAAGTCAGTCATAAACTTAACGGTCTCTTCCACACTGCCGCGCGGCATTTCGTAGTTGTTATCGGTTCCGCTGAAAGAAGATTTAATAATAGGTATTCCGCCGTAGTGTCGAAAAGTGTCGAAATAACGAGATGCAATAATACACTTGGCTTGTGCCACAATGGATGCTTTTTCCGATTCCGATATGCCCGGAACTTCATCTATCTTTTCTATTAATAACCACGCATAACGTACGGCTTCCCAAACACGGTTCAGTAAGTAATGCCATTTGTCTTGACGAATACCGTAATTGGAAGTGTGAGAACCTCGGTAATAACTGCCTATAATGCCTCCTGATAGGTAGGTGAATGTATAACAGTCGGTTAAAGCATCTACTTTTCCTACGTAAATATTAGCTGATTCACAGGGATAAGTATCGCTGGAAGTGTTTCGATACGGCAATCCGTAATACTGCATGGAGTATAAGGTCGTCAGGTATTGCTTGACATATTCGGGATTATTAAATACCGTATCATTGGTTACGGTACCTCCCGGCGCTTTTTCCAAAAAAGCATTGCCGAATTTGATATCGTCTACACATGAAGTCAAGAGGAGAGATGCAGATGTCAATCCTATTGCTACGGCAAAAAGCCGGTTGATATATTTTTTCATTATGATTACGATTTACAGATTAAAAACCAAGTTTTAAGCTCAATGAGTATGTTTTTGTCAACGGATAAGAGGGCGAATTACTGGCTTTCGATTCGGGATCTCCCCATTTATAAGGAGTAAAAGTCAGTAAGTTGTAGCCGCTGAAAGCGAGTTGAAGCGTATTCAGTTTAAGTTTTTGCATAAATGGTAATTGAAAATTATACGCAACTTGCAGGCTCTTCAAGCGAAGGTACTTAGCGTCTTTCTCCCACAAAGTGGAGGACTGATAATTATTCTTATCTCCATTATCAAATGAAGCGCGGGGATATTCCGCATTCGGATCGGGATTCTCGTTGGTCCAGGTATTGTTTACTTGATAAACCAACAACCCTCCCTGATTGGCATTATTCCGGTCGGTAAACGGCTTACGAAATATACTGGAAATCTCCCGGCTCACATCCCAAGCTCCCGTCCATTGGGTAGAAACATCGAAGTTATTCCAACTGAAGCCGAGATTTACTCCAACCAGGTATTTGGGATCGTCTGTATGACCCAAAGCACGTGTCCGGTCTTCGGGAGTAATTGTACCGTCACCATCCAAATCGACATATACACAGTCTCCGTTCTTCAGATCCGTCAGCTGTGTCGGAAAATCGGTGCCAAAGGCCTCTTTATAACGTGCGGGAGTGGTTTCTTCATTATAATATTCGAAGAACTGATATTGTAAACGGGAATTGATGCGATGCCCTTTCAAGTATTGATAATCTTGATTAAGCGGCGCTTCTTTCCTCTCGATGATTTTATTCTGATTATACATCAGGTTTACTCCGACGTTATAACGAAATTTATCATTGATCTTATCATTCCATTTCAGGGCTAATTCCCATCCCCAACTATCTACCTTACCCAAATTGGCCATCGGCAGTTTAAAACCCAATACAGCCGGAGCGGTACCGTCGCTCAAAAGGATATCGGAACGTCTTTCGGTATAATAATCGTAAGAAGCATTTAACCGTTCGTTTAAGAAATACATGTCTACTCCGTAGTTTTTCTTAAGAGATTTTTCCCATGTCACGTCGGGATTGTTTTTGGCCATTTCATAGGTACCCATACTTAAGGTAGAATTTTCGATGCCAAAATAATAGCTGTATCCGCCTCTGTTTGGAGCTGTATTATTATTAACCGAGTATGGATCGGCAGTATACATGAAGCGGCTGCCTCCGATTTTATCATTACCGACCAATCCTATTGTATAGCGTAATTTCAAGAAATTGACTACCGGTTTTACAGGCTTCCAGAAATCTTCTTCGCTGATGATCCAACCGAAAGATCCGGCAGGAAAAGTACCGAACCGTTTGCCCGGGGCAAAATTTTCCGAGCCATTATAGCCGATATTGAATTCAGCCATGTAGCGGTTCTTAAAGTCGTATGTGGCACGTCCTACAAAACCGACATATCCTTCCGGGATATCGGAATAAGTATCCGGATAATATTTCTTTGACTGATTATAAAGAGCAAGGGCGCTGATGTGATGGTCGCCGAAAGTACGATCATAATTAAGAGCAGCTTCCATATACCAGTTACGGGACTTTCCGGGATCTACATCTCTGTATCTTAGCTGATCATCCGTACCGCTTTTCTTATAGGCTATGGTACCGTCATCCATTAATACAGGAGTATAAGTTGCTATAGCGGATTGAGCCTGTGTATAGGAAGTAAAACCGCTGTTATAAGAGCCTTTCACTCGGAAATTGAGTCCTTTGGTAAGGAAATCTAATTTTTGATTTAATTGCACGTCCGCTGCCAGCGTATTATTTCCGGTTTGCATAAATCCGCCTCCGTAATAGGCCATACCGGTTCCGCCGACAAATGGCAAGCGAAGATCGGTATAATCGGTTGAAGTTACTACGCGTTTACCGTTGATCAATCCCGGACTGGAGAAAGGAGTAGCATAATACATTTCAAGCAACATCCCGGCGCTTCCCTGACCGGTATAAGGTTTCCATGCATTGTTTACATTTCCGGCTATATTCATGGATAAAGTTGTACTCTTAGTAACATCAATATCCAAGTTCGAACGGTAGTTAAAACGGTTGTATTGATAAGAAAGATCATAGGGCAAATCAAACTCTTTGAATAATCCGTTTTGAGTATACATACCGGCAGAAATAAAGTAACGTACCGATTTGGTACCTCCGGAAATATTAATGTTATGTTGCGTTTGGATGGCAGAACTTTTCAATAAGTAGTCCACCCAATCCGTATTTGGAAAACGGATCGGATCCGAGTTGGTCCTGAATTTCTCAATGATTTCAGGAGAGAACATTAACTGATCGGCAGTCCAGTCGGGATGGTCGTTCAATTGCATTTGATTGTAAAACTGTGCATACTGATAAGAATTGGCCAATTCAATGCTCTTGGTGGGTGCAATAATACTGGCCGAGGTGGTGACTGAGATCTTTGCTTTACCTTCCGAACCGCGTTTGGTTGTTATTAAAACAACTCCATTAGCTCCGCGTACACCAAAAACGGCTGTTGCCGATGCATCTTTCAGGATGGTTATACTCTCGATTTCATTGGGATCAAGATCGTTAAAGTCTCGTTCTACACCATCGACCTGAATAAGCGGTTTGGCATTGTTCCAGGTTGCTTGTCCTCGAACGAAAATGTCGGCTGCATCACTGCCCGGTTCTCCCGAATATTGTACGGTAGTGAGTCCGGTGAGTTGTCCGGACAACATGTTGGAAATGGAGCCGGTAGGTGTTTTGACCAATTCATCTCCTTTCAGACTGGAAATGGCTCCCGTCACGGTTACCTTTTTTTGTACACCATAGGCTACAATTTCCACTTCTCCCAGCATGTGAGAGTCTTCTTCCAAGGTAATTCTCAAATTGTTTCCGTCCACGGTGATTGTTTTAGAGCTGTATCCAAGATAGGATATGGTCAATTTGGTTCCTGTGGGCACATTTAATCTGAATACCCCATTAATGTCGGTTATGGTGCCCGTTGTTTGACCTTCTACAATAACATTTGCTCCGATAAGAGGTTCTCCCTGATTATCAACAACAGTACCGGTTACAGATCTTTGTTGTTGTACCTCGTTGTCGGCAGCCCATACCGGCTGTATACCTGTAGAGAGAGCCAATGGTACAATAAACAAAGTAAAGAGAAGCAGTCGTCGAGACTTGCCTCGACAACCTAACAGATTCATTACTTTTCTGTCTTTCATACTTTAATTAGTTAAGTTAAACAAAATTGTTAATTTGCATAATCGTTATATAAAGGCATATCTGATAACTTGTCAGAGTGACCATTATGTTTTTTAATTGCTTTGTAATTTACGTTGAAATTACGATTGGGTTGTTCTGTTTGAAACAAGAAGGAAATAAAGCTTTTCATATTATATCATTTTATTTTTAACGACCATCTTAAACGGGAGCCCTGTTTATATTCTATGGAATAAACCTTGTATGCGGGTTTCATAATTGCATTTATTTTTACTCCGGCAAAAGTAGATAAGTAAGGTTTTATACCCCATGAATAATTGTACATATATCTGTAAAAACCGGTATTTCTCTTTTATTTTCGAATATGTTCTACTGTGTTGTTTCCTCTCTATAGTAAGTCTTTTCTGTTTTATATTCATATATTGTATATTGACTTCTGCGGATGGAGACTGTTGTTAAATTGATTGTGAACAAATCGGGAGGTACCTTCCAATCAGAAAGAGAAGCCCATCTGCTTTTTTGCAGGAATACTTCCCGGTTTTAATACTAAAAAACGGATATCCGGAAGACTGCCATCCTCTTTGCGGGGAACTGTTAATTCGGAGGGATCTATACTCATGAAATCTTCTTCTGTAATATCTTGGGAATCGGGTAAAAAAGAATTGTTACTTATTTCACATGCTTCTTCGTTAATATCTATTATATGTTTGTTTTTAGAGCGGGGACTGAAAGAAATATTATTTTTTAGAATGTGTTCATATCCGCCTACATCCGCTTTTTCTGCTTTCGATTTTCGGTTTTTCATACAAAAGTTAGCCGGATTTTTGTATCCCGTATTGTTATACCATTCAATTCCTCCTAAATGATGGTTTGCATAAAATCCTTGGTTCTTATTGTAATAAGCCAGGCAGTTTTTTACAGTATGCATGGGAATTATATCGGGAGCTTTGGGGATTTCTTTCATACCGTATCCCCCCGACTTAAACCCGGCACCGTCGCCGGCAGATTCAAAAGTTCCCGGCTTGTATCCGTTATAAAATGCCCAACAATTTTCAATCCTGTAAGCGGCAAATGAATGAATGAGATCGAAACCATCATCACTGTTATACCAGGCCCGGCATCCCCGGAAAATATTACCGGTATATTCCGATGAAGTCGGATGCCCGCCAAATCCATCCACATTTCCACCTCTTCCTCCATCCGAAACCGGATCAAAGTTATTATATGCATCACAGTTGAGGACGAGATTATTTTTTCCTCTTACTAAATAGAAGCCGATCGCCATTCCGTCGTGCATAGCCAAATTCTCATAAATATTATGGTTTCCTCCATCATTACGAAAACATTCGGATTGGGTATGTCCGATGATCGTTACTTGTGTACCTGCTACTTCAAAATTTTTAAAATACAAATAAGAACCTTCTACATGAAAAACAATAACTCTCTTATCTTTTGGTTTTACTTCAGAAAGGTCAAAAACAGGACGTTCATTTTTATATCCCCAATAACAAATGGGGCTGTCTTTTTTTCCGCTTTTATTCATATCGAATACATAACTCATGATTCCGTCATAACGCATTATGTCATGGGTGGTAAGTCTATATGTACCGGCGCGAATAAATACGGTATCTCCCGGTCGAACCAACGATTGTGCTTGTTTTAAGGAGGCAAACGGAGAATCAAATGTTCCCGGATTAGAATCGTTTCCCTCAGTAGAAATAAAGTAATTTGCTGCCGATAATGAATTCCATGAAAGAAGAAAAATAATAATGAAACATAGTTGACCAGACAGATTAATAACGGGTTTCATATATATTATTATTTAAGTGTTGTAATAGGGATGCCGAGTATTAATTACAGAGACGGGTAAAGGTAGAATAAACGAAAAAAAAGAAAATGTAATTTTGTTCAATTTGATGGAAAATAAGAATTGGAGATACATCATTCTTTCCAAAAGTAAATGGGAAATACCTCGATTACGGGAAAATCCGGAGAAAATTAACTATCTTGTTTCCCTTTATCAAATTCATATTATTTATTCTTTAACATCCCATGTTTATGAAAAACATCATTGCATTTTTATTCTTTATAATCTTGTTTTCTTCTTGTTCCCGGCAGCAACCGGCAACCGGTACCTTCAAGAATCCCGTGATTAGAGGTGATTTGGCGGATCCTTCGATTATACGTATAGGAGAAGATTATTATGCTATGGGTACCTCTTCGGAATGGGCCCCCATTTATCCGATATTTCAATCGAAAGATTTGGTAAACTGGAATCGGGTAGGGCAGGTTTTCAATAAGAAACCGGAATGGACTTCCCAATCTTTTTGGGCCCCCGAACTTTATTACCATCAAAACAAGGTGTTTTGTTATTATACAGCTCGTCGGGCCGAAGACGGTGTCTCTTATATAGGAGTGGCGTCGGCCGCTTCCCCGATGGAGGAATTTACAGATCACGGACTTTTAGTCGAGTATGGAACGGAAGCGATCGATGCTTTTATTTATGATGACAACGGGCAACTGTATATCAGTTGGAAAGCGTATGGATTGGATGAGCGTCCGATAGAACTGCTGGCGAGTAAACTGTCGGCCGACGGCTTGCGATTGGAAGGAGAACCGTTTTCTTTATTAAAGGATGACGAAAATATCGGAATGGAGGGGCAATACCATTTCAAACAAGGAGAATATTATTATATTATTTATTGTGCTCGCTCATGTTGCGGCCCCGGAAGTGATTATGACGTACGGGTCGCCCGTGCGAAAAGTTATGAAGGACCTTATGAGAAATATTCCGGTAATCCGATTTTGGCCGGTAAAGGAGCCGATTTTATGTCTTGCGGTCATGGAACGGCAGTGGAAACACCGGATGGAAGAATGTTTTATATGTGTCATGCTTACTTGCCCGGACCGGGGTTTTATGCCGGAAGACAACCGATCATACAAGAAATGGAGGTAGCTGATGACCAATGGGTCCGGTTTAAGACCGGGGATACGGCTCGTATAGAACAGTCGATGCCTTTTGCCGGAGTAAAACAAAATCCATTGGAAAACATGGAAGACTCCTTTGAAAGCGAAACACTGAACAGAGATTGGTCCTGGAACTATCCTTATTCGGATGTGGAGGTGAAAGTGGGAAAAGGAAAGCTTCTGTTGAGCGGAACACCTATCGGAGATAACTGCTACGGGACGGCTTTGTGCCTGCGTGCTCAAACGTCCGACTATACCTACGAAACTCAAGTGATGGTTAAAAACGAGGGTTTTCAGGGATTAACCCTGTATGGAGATAATAAAAATCTGATCTTGTGGGGAATTTCGGGAGATAAGTTTGTATTGAAATCCGTGAAAGAGAATGAAGAGTCAATGCTCTATACATCCGATTGTAATGAAGAAACGCCTTATTTGAAAGTTGCGGTCGAAAAAGGTTGTATGTTGACTTTCTACCGGAGTAAAGAGGGTCACGAATGGGAAGCGGTACTTACTGCTCCCGTGGATGCTGCCTTTACGGTTCGCTGGGATCGGGTATCGCGTCCCGGACTGTTGCATATCGGAGCACCGGAGCAGCCGGCCGAGTTTTCGTATTTCAAATTAATAAATGTATAAAAGCGCGAAGGCGCGAAGGGAAAAGAGTCCCTTTAGAGATCTTTTTCCTTTCGCACCTTCTCCCTTTCGTGCATCTATGAAAGTCCGAATTCCTGATGTAGCTTGGGAATAATGACATCGGCTATTCCCTTTTTCAGTAATCTTCTTTTGAATTCCACTTGTACTTCCGGTTCCCCGTGTACTAAAAATAATTGTTTTATTTCTTTAACATTCTGACAGGAAAGGTATTGGGAAAGGTCATTGTAATCCGCATGCGCACTCATGGAATCGATGGTATTGATACCTGCTTTTACTGTATATCGGTTTCCGAAGATTCCTATTTCTTCCGGATGTTTCTTTAACCGGGCTCCCAATGATTGGGGTTCACAATAACCGATGATAAGGATTGTATTTCTCCAGTTTTCTATGCTGTTGGCAATATGGTGCTTCACCCGGCCTGCTTCAGCCATTCCCGATGCAGAGATAATGACACAAGGTTTATGAGTAAAGTTCAAAGACTGAGATTCCCGCTTATCGGTAATGTATTTTAATCCTTTAAAATCAAAAGGGTCCGAATCTATCTTTAATAATTTTTGAACCGCTTTATTAAAACATTCCGGATGATTTTTTACGATTCCGGTAATGGTTGTAGAGAGCGGACTGTCTACATAATAGTCCAGATTGGGCAATTCTCCATTTATTTCCATTTCATTCAACGCAAAAAGTAACTCTTGCGTGCGTCCTACACTGAATGCCGGAATGATCAGTTTTCCTTTCTTTTCAATACACGTTTCTTGGATATTACGTTTTAAGTCTTCTGTATAAGTCTCTATCGGTTCATGAACTTTGTTCCCGTAAGTAGATTCGATGATAACATAATCTGCTTGCGGAAACGGTTGTGGAGAATGCAAAATAGGATCTCCGTACCGACCCACGTCTCCGCTGAAAGCAATCTTTCGTTCCATGCCGTTTTCTCGAAGAGTTACAAATACTGTAGCGCTTCCGATAATGTGTCCCACATCATAAAATTCAACATCTATGTCTTCATCTACTCTGATCGGAGTTCTGTAATCCACCGGATAAAAATGATCGGTGGTTTTATTCACATCTTCGGCAGTATACAGGGGTTCCAACAACGGTTTTCCTTCTTTAAATCTTTTTTTATTCAGGAAATGAAGATCTTGTTTTTGAATATAAGCCGAATCCATCAACAATGCTTTAGCTACATCAATGGTTGCCGGGGTGGCCAATATCCGACCTTTGAATCCCTCTTTTACCAATCGGGGAAGCAGACCGGAATGATCCACATGCGCATGAGATAAAAATACATACGTTACTTCTGCCGGATTGAAGCCAAAATTGCGGTTCAAAGAATCGGTTTCTTTTCCCATCCCCTGAAACATACCGCAATCCAATAATATTTTCTTTCCGTTATTCAATGAAATGAGGTGCTTACTTCCCGTTACGGTTTGGGCAGCTCCGTGAAATGCTATTTTCATAGGTCGATCATTTTATTTTTTTGTATAAATGTTGTATGGAACCCGTGTCCTGTGCTTGCGTGCGGACACAACTGGCACATGCGGGGTTTCATATTCAATAAATTTCTATGTTGTGGTATTTGGGATCCGTGACGATCGCTCCGTCTTTGGAGATGATTCCGGCTTTTCCGTTCTTGACCACTTTATAACAATTATCTTTTACTTTCTCGATCCGATTAAAATCCGGTCTGATGACTTCCTTTCCGTCGTCTTTGATCATCCCCCATAAATTATTATTTACAATATACGCCCGATCATTTTCGAATTCACTGATGTATTGATAAGTGGGAGGGATGATTTCTTTTCCTTTTTTATTCATCAATCCGAACATTCCGTTATTAATTATAACAAAAACATCATTATCTTTTGTTTTGATTTCATCATATTTCGGTTCTGTGACAAGTGTTCCGTCTTGTTCCAACAGGCCTGTTTTCCCGTCTCTTAGTGTTTTATACCCGTCTTTACATGGAAATACGGCATTGTATTGAGGAACCACGGTTACTTGCCCTTTGTCATTAAGCACTCCCCAATACCCGCTTTCTACTATTAAGTAATTATTACCTTTTATTCTTTCAATCATTTCATATCTCGGAGGCACGATTTCCAGCCCTTTTTCATCAATGAGTCCGGCCAAAGAATCCCGGTAAACAATTGCTTTTCCTTTGTCAAATTCGGAAATGCTGTTGTATTTCGGAGACACGATTTCTTCTCCTTTCTCGGAGATCAATCCGGTTTGACCATTGGAATAAGTATACGCTCTCCCTTTGTTGAATTTACTGATGTAGTCATAACGCGGAGGACAAATAATAACGCCCTTGTCGCTTGTTAAACCCCATTTTTGATCTTCAATGAAAGGACGTACTTTTCCTTTATCCATTCCATCCGTGCTTAAAGGAACTTCCATTCCCAGGTTATTTATTCCTTTGACAGAAGATTCTTTTCCGGCCCGGGCTATATCTTTATCAAAGGAAGTCAACATTTGGTATTCCGGCTTGATGATTTCTATTCCCGTCTTATTGATAACACCGAATTTTCCGTCTATATATACTTTTGCCCAAGGTTTAGCGTCTTTTTGAGCATATACGGCTGATGCAAATCCAACTGAAAGCATCGATAAGAAGACATAAAATAATAATTTTGTTTTCATTTCTTTTAATTTTGAATGTTATACATAAAACAAATTTGAAATGTATTTGTTAAATTTCATCCGATAAATAATTATTCTTCGAGTTCATTAATTCTTGTCTTTTTCTTTTGTCCGGAATGTATCGGGGTAGCGAACCGGATATAACTTTTCATCGTTTAATAATCGGATGTAAGTATTGAATTCTCGTACTCCTTCTTGCAGTTCGATTATCCGGCATCCGTTTAATCCCAAATTGTTATATACTGTTTTTCCTCCCGAGTAACGGCCGTAAGCCAGGTAAATATCATAGTAATTACCGATATAATCGTTATCATGGTCATGTCCGACAAAAACACCCATTACATCCCCGGCTTGACGCATGGCAGCAAACATTCCGCTGTTTAATTTTCCGGCACATTCTTCTTCTTTCCGAGAGCCGATGATGGAATCATTTTTAGCCATCAATCCGTACTCGGCCAGCGGAATATGAAAAAAGGCCAGCGCCGGGTAGGGTTCTCCTGCATGGGAACCGGTGTAAGCCGCACTTTGTTTCTTAAACCAGTCGATTTGATCAAAAGCAAACCAGTCATATCCCTTAATACCTTGCAGTGTACTGTAAGCTTTCGAATCCATAAAATAAAGAAGGGCTTTTGTTTCTTTTCCGGAAATATCCTTTATCTCATGAATATAATTACCTACTCCGCTGAGGCTTTTATCTCCGGATCGGGCGATACAATAGGTTTTTTGTACTACATATTCCATCAATTCTTCCCGGGATACTTCAAACTCGTCATCGTGATTTCCGAATACATAAGCCCAAGGAATTTTTCGATTTTCGACCGGAGCAAATACATCGTCTAATCCTTCTTTTACGGGTTTGGCAAAGATTATATCTCCCGTAAAGACAACCAGGTCCGGCTTTTCTGTATCCAATATTTTATTTATGAGTTGCAGGGCTACTGCCGATTCGGGATCTTCTTTCTTATAATGAACATCCGTAAATTGAACAATCTTAAACCTGCCGTTCGTATCAAAAGCAAGCGGCTTGTGTTGGGCTTGCAACATCAAACTGATGGCAAGGAAACCCGATATAAGCATTATTCTTTTCATATCTACTGTTTTAAGGGTTATTAATTTGTTGCATCTCATTCGCTAATTTGGTGGCAGTGTCCTGTAGCCGTTGTGTTTG
>DAIQOU010000008.1:0-7505 GCA_036787725.1 Bacteroidales bacterium | reverse complement strand
CAATAATAAGGTTGATTCATCCAACTTCCGCCGCGGAGTACCCGGAAATCTCCGGATTCCGGCCCTTGGGGGTTAAGATGAGGAGAAGAGGAGTAGTAACTTTTTTTATACCGGTCGCTGCACCATTCGTACAGATTACCCGACATATCGTAGAGCCCGAGTTTATTGGGCTTCTTAAGTCCTGTGGGATGGATTTTCCTTTCACTGTTTTCTTGATACCATCCTACGCTGTCCAAGACTTCACTGCCGCTGTACGGGATATTCTTTTTATCGGCACGACGGGCAGCATATTCCCACTCGGCTTCTGTCGGAAGTCGTCCTCCCGCCCATTTGCAAAAAGCATCGGCTCCGTACCAACTTACATTGCAGACCGGGTATTTTTCGTAGCCCGGTTCCACTGTATAACCGGTTTCTTTTTTTACTATACGGCACTTTTCATTTGCATATACTTCATTCAGTTCGATATAAGACGATTCGGCTTTTTGTTGTTCTTCGTATGCATTCAAGAAAGAGCAATATTCTTCATTGGTTATTTCATACATCCCCATTCGAAAATCACTTACGGTAATTCGGTGTACGGGTTTTTCTCCTTCCAAACAATCGATATTCGGGCAACCCATCATAAAGTCACCTCCTTTGATAAAAACGGTTTGTATGGTCGATTCCGGTTGTCCGACTCCGGATAAACTTACCAGTAAGAACAGGACAGAGTAAAAAAAACGATTCATATGCAATTGTATTAAATAATTTCGAAAAGGAGAACTACATTCTTACCCAATTCCAGTTGATCCTTATGTTTTAAAGGGTATTTCAGAGCTGTGTTGGTTACGTCAATCACTGTATCTTCTCTCAAAATACGGGTGCGGTTGTCTGTTAAAAAACAACCGCCCGGATACACTTTCAATGCAAATCCTTTGGCAGGATAAAAGAGAATGGCGGCATGTGCGCGGCTTACGTATTTATTGAGGGAATCCTCTGTCGGTTCGTCCGACTCTGTCAGGATGATTTGATTCCGGTGGAAAATACCGGTGTCCAATCGTGGAAATTCACCACGCCCTATATTAAATTGTTCTTCGTCGGTCGGTTCCAAGATAACGGGTTCGTTTAATAATTCACCTCGAACAGCTGTAATACGCGCTCTTTTACCGGATGATTCGTTAATATATCGGGCATCCAAAAACAGTCCCGTACCGATTCGACTTGAATAAGGGGGCGGAGGGGCAGAACTGCAACTCCATTGGGCGTTAACAGCTTCTGCAATGCCGGAGTTGTCCAGTTCCAAACGAAGGGCATTTTCAAATTCCGGAGAATGGGCGATGGCATTGAAAGCCAATGCATTTTCACAATCGTAAATATGGAGGATGAGTGAATGTATTTTTCGTTGAGAATAACGGATTGGTTTTAATGCTTTAATAATGGATTCGATCAGTTCGGTCCGGAGCCGGAAAGCATTGTCGGCCGGCGTTTCCGGGTTCTCTTCTTGCGGAGAAACCCGTTTTTTCTTTCGACGGAGAAAGTCAGGAAACATAATTGTATCGATTAAAGTGTCAATTTCAACTTGTCGTCTTGCGTTCGAAGGTAGTTAATTTTTCAGATAGTTGAGCTCCTTTAGTACGGGAATCACAGTCTCGGCTGTCATTTTTATTGCTTTTCCGGAAGATATGCCTTGCTCTACCCGGACTGCAACTGCCATGGGAGCACCTAACCGGGATGAGTCGGTGAAAAAGATATACCATCCGTCAAAGTTGCGTTTATTTCCGGGAATAACACGTTGGGGGCTTCCTGTTTTACCGTATAGAGTAACACCTGTCGATTTGGATAAAGAGTGAGATTGTTTTTTCATGTGTTCTTTTAACAGGTTGGCCGATTCGGAATCTGTTAATTTGAAAGCCGGATTTTCGGTCAACCGGAGCGGTTGTGAAGAAGTTAAAATGTATTTTGTACCGGGCAGCACGCCTTGATTGGCTATGAGGGAGGCCACCCGAGCCATTGAAAGAGGGGTGGCATCCATTTTTCCTTGTCCCCAGGCCAGATAAGAGAACTCGCTTTTGAGTCCCGGTTTTCCTTTATTATATACCTTTTCTTGCCAATCCTTTCTTATCTTGTTTATTTCATCTTCATTCAATGTATTGTAAAAGGGAGGAGTTCCCCGACCGTTGATTCTTATTCCGCAAGCCAGATACAGATCGGATAGTTCCTCCTGCAGTTCCAATTCGTTATTTTGTTTAATAAAGTAGATATTGGAAGAATTTACAATGGCTTTTTCCATGGTGACGGTTCCTGTGGGTTCTCCCCGATATATTTTTTCTTTCGGGCTTACGGTGAAAACGGTTTTATCGGCTTTTGGTCCCAACTTTCGGTAGGCAGCCAATGCCGAAATTACTTTTGCCGCAGATCCGGGCGGTGTAGCGAATGCAGTTCCCAAATCGGTCTCCGTAAATAATTGTCCGTTTATGCGTGTTGCGGCAATTCTATCTCTTCTTTCTCCCGGAGAAAGTTCGCGTAACATTCTCAGTGTCGATTCATCCGGTAGAGGATAGTTGGCTGAACACAGCGTTTCTCCGGTGTGAGCATTGAGGATGACTATCGATGCACGGTAATCCGATCCTTTTTCTGCTTGTTTTTCAAGGGCCAGTTGAAGGCGGGTTTGAAGTTCGGCATCTATCGTTAATGTAATATTTCGTTGTATGTTATTGAAGTTTTTTACTTGGGGACTGCGAAGTCCGGCTTTCAATAAAGGGATCAGTTCCGTATAATCATAGGTAATTAAAGAAAAATCTTTTTCTTCGGGAGGTAAATAGCGATTGGGTTTGTAGTGGGGAGAGGAAATCGTAATTTCGGAGGGGCGGGTATCGAATCCCCTCAAATCGGATAAATGCCTGTATTCGGTTAAAAAACCGGCGGCCTCTTCCCCATCCGACCACAAGGTGCGGGTATTGTAATTGCCTACCCAAAAAAGCATATGGGCTCCGAACGGATAAAGCCTTTTTTGATTTGTTTTGATTTGTTGTTCCAGTTGTTCTTGCGGAATACCCGCTTTTAAGAGTTCTGCTTGCATCGTTAGAAGTGTCTCCGGGCTGTTGCAAGCGAGAGGTAAGTTGTTTCGATCATAAATTTCTCCCGGTTGCAACTCTTTCATTAACAGATTGATTCTGGGGTTGTAGCTCACCAGGCGTTCTCCGGATCGTGCGGCTGTAAAGGCCGGTTTAATAAGGTATCGATCCGGTTTGATGATTTGATAGTAAAACAATACTGCAATTAAAATAAAGGAGCAAACCGTATAAACGAGACTGCTCGCAACAATGATGTTATCGTAATTAGTTTGGACCGATTGTTTTTGCCGATCGGAACCCGTTAGCCGTGAAATGGATAATACAGCTCCGAATACTATCAGATTAATGATCATACTGACTTTCCCGAAACTGAGAAACGGAACCGTAATCCCGGTAAGAGGAATTAATCCGATGCTTCCGCAGGCAATAATTAAAAATCGAATGCCGGTACCGGCTGCAATCCCGGCACAAAGATAAAAAGCGAAAGGATGGGCTGCTTTTCGTCCGATCAACAGGGTTCGATGAAGTAAAACAGCCAAGCAAACAATAACCGATAAAAGTCCTGTCCAACCCAGTTCTTCTCCGGTACTCGGAAGGATCATGTCTGTATGAGCAGCCGGAATAACACGGGGTGTTCCCAATCCCATCCCTTGTCCGAGAAGTCCTCCGGAAGATAGACCCCAAATTCCATGAGCTATCTGATCTCCTCCATATACCGTATTGTCCCATTTTTCCAAAAAAATATCGTTTCGATCTTGAAGCCGTTGTCCCACATTGGGGATATTTTCCCCAAAAATGAATGCTGCGATCAATAAAACCACAGCAACGGCACTTTCGAAAAAATGCTTATTCAGATGACAGTACAACAACCAACCGAGCAACCAACCGGCCGTGATCAATCCCAACACTATGTTGTTATTGCTTATGAAGTAAGAGACTGTTGTTATTAACAGAACGTAACTTACCACTCCGATGATTAACCGGGAGAAATCCCGGCGGGCTACGGAATAAATGATAATGAAACTTAAACATAAAACCAGTGCCGGCCCCATATCTCCCAATAACAGATAAATACTTACTAACAGACTCATGGATGCCGCGACGGGAAATAATACCTTCCACCGGCTTTTTCCGGAAGGAATGTTTGCCAATAAATCGGTATGTCGTGAAAAAAAGGATGCGAAAAAGAGAATTACTAAAAGTTGTATGATTTCCCCGGGCTGGAAGGAAAAACTTCCCAATCGGAGGTTTACTTTGGCGCCGCTGCCCTCCGGACCCGATCCGAAAATCAATAATAATCCGGCAAGCAATCCTGCTCCAAGCAAGTAAACCGAGCCGCGGGGAAAACGGGAATGGAATGTCGATAAAGGATCAAAATGATCCGAATTGAAGAATTTCACAAGATTGATTTCCGAGAGCAATCCGCAAAAGATCAACCCGATAACAACTCCGACTGCCATTTCATTCCCTCTCATTGTATCGGTCAACGGCTCGTGAATGCTGTACATCATGACAATACAAATCCCCGACAAGAACATCAGGAGAGGGAGCATTAATTCATCGGTGCTTTTTTTCCGTATGGTAAAATAAAAGTGCAGTATCCAAAAGGATAGTAAGAAAAGAGTCAGATGTAAAATAAAAGTGCGAGTGAATTCGGAGGGAGTACGCACGGTTAAAGCATTGTCGTTTTTTAAACGATTATAAGTGGAGGTTCCGAATAATTTGATCAGATGCGGATTCTCCGTAAAAGAATATTCCGTATCGTTGTCTAAAGCATGGTTGACGGTTCCTTGTCCCGGACCGTATTCAAATCCTTTTTTAATGGGGATCACGGAAAACCGGACACCTTCCTCCAAACCGGAAAATACCGCTTTCCCATCCCGCCCCGTAGCGGCATAAAACGATGTCTTTGCAGGATCGGTTTCTTCGCCGGCATCATTCGGGAAAAAGTATTTTAATCGAATGATCACTCCTTCTTTTTTATTTCGTCCTCTATCTTGTACCGTAACGGTTACGGAGTGAGGGCCGTTTCCTGTTCTTACCGGCGAAAGAGGGAGCGGTTCCATATACATTTTTTCAATTTCGGGTCCGTAACCCAAGGCCTGCATGGAATTATCTGCGTATTCTTTTAATTCTTTCCCACCCGATTCTTCTGCCTGCAAGGCCGGAATACGGAAGGCTTTTTTGTTCAGGGCTCCCAAATTAGCCGGGGAATGTTGTTGTGATAACGAAGATAACCGGTTGGCAATAACACCGGCATCTGTCGAATCGATTAAATATCCTCCCGAAATTAACAACCTCGAAAGGGCTTCCGGATTGAAAGATTTTCCTATGTTTAAAGCTTTATTTTCGGCATAAGCCTTGTTGACCGAGATAAAATCCTTTTCGATGTTTTGGTATAAAGACAAACTCATCAGGATGATAACGAATGAAACAAACAAAAGGGAAATTCCCTCTATCTTCCTGTATCTAAAAAGAGAACCGTTTGCCTTTTTCATAACTGTTCGGTGATAGCGGCTAGTTGAAAATGAAAAGAATGGTAAGTATTGCGGCAAGTATCGCGATAAGAATAAGAATAATTCCTCTGAAAATCTTGGTGTTTTTTTTCCTTTGCGGAAGATCTCCGTCCATTGGGATTTCGTCGGGAGGGATGCCGGAAAGATCTTTGTCGGTCAACCTTTTTTTCGAAGAGGATGATTTTTTATCTTTGAAGTCGGCTAAGACAACCGTGATATTATCTTTTCCTCCTTTGGCATTTGCTTCAGCGATCAGCCTGTCGACTTTCTCGCGCACGGAACCGGTTCCGCCCAAGATCCGACTTATTTCGGAAGAAGTCAGCAGGTCGCTCAATCCGTCCGAACACATCAACAACATGTTTCCCGGTAAAAACGGAAATGAACCGGTTTCTATGAAATCATCATCAATCCTGTGAAATTCAGATCCCAGATCCCGGATGATGATGTTACGTTGAGGATGACGCATGGCTTCTTCTTCCGTAAGGTCTCCGATATCTTCCCGATATCCTACCGGAGAATGATCATGCGATAATTTTCTTAACTCGTTATTGGCGAATCTGTATAAACGGGTATCTCCCACATGAGCCATATTGGCTCGCATTTTATCTATTTCGATCAGACAAGCGGTGAGTACGCAACTCATGCCGGAATATTCCTCTTTGCGCTCTTTCAGGATGATGTTATTGGCTTCCGTTACGGCTTGTTTCAGCAGTGTTCCTCTCTCTCCGTCGGGAAACGAGCGAAGATAATCGATAATGGTTCTTTTTGCAATCTCGGTGGCGATTTCACCTCCTTCATATCCGCCTACTCCATCGATAACGACTGCCAACAGGTGATTATCATCCCATATTTTTTCGGCAATAAAATCATCTTCGTTGTTTTTTCGGATTTTCCCGATATCCGAGCGACCGTAAACGTGTACTTTCTTTGTCATTGATCCTTAATTGGGATAATTGCGTTTATGTTGTATCAAAAGATAAATAATAAGAACTGCAATTGCAATTATAACTGCTATTTTCATACCTCATCCTTTTTTGGAAACGAATTCCACCGGAATAAAATTTCCGATGAGAATGTTTGCTGTTTTGGGAAGAGGGTACCAATCGACGTCTCCCCCTTTACTTTCCGGAACTGTTTTTTCATTCACTTTTACGGGTCCGAAGGCTGCAAGAGTAAAACGGTTTAAAGTAGAGTCATATTTTATAATTACATGAGAATTTTTAATATACTCCGAATTCAGTATCAGTATCCATGTTTCCCGGCGTGTCTCTTTGTTTCCCGAAATAATGATTTCTTTATCGGTCATCGAATAGCGGATAATTTTTCCGTTGTCGGGATAAGACAGTTCTGCATAAGTCTTATTTTCAATTCGCTCCGGCTGTTCTGTTAAGACCGATAATTTCCGGTCAAAAGGAATGGAGAATACTCCCGCAGCAAGGATGTCCATGTTCAGGAAAACATCCGGATTCAGGTTGAAAGTGGAGTAAGATACCGAGTTCTTGGGCTTATAAGATACTTTGGTATTTGTTTCGGATCTTGTTTGAGGAATATACGATGCAGAGAAAAGCCGGGCAATGATATGAGGCTTTCCTCTTTCAATAACCAATTCCGTCCGGTTGTCCGGTGAGAACGATTCACAGGGCGAAAACTGAAAATTCCATGTCTTGGCCGGAGGAGCATAATTGGAAAACCGGGTTGATTTTTCCCTGATTATTCGATAGAAGGCATTTACGGTTTCACGAACGACAAAAGGAAGAAAGTCTTCCCGTTCATGAAAATCTTCCGGATTCATCAAAATATTGAAAGAAGTGGGAAAAAGCATTCGTTCTCCAAACGACTCTTCCTCCAGGTTGTGTTTAAAACAAGCGATTAACTCCGATAATAAATCCTTATTGGATAGTTTTCGGGGATTGTTTTGTTCGGGAAGAAACCATTT
>DAIQOU010000748.1:0-2057 GCA_036787725.1 Bacteroidales bacterium | reverse complement strand
AAGTTTCCTGTTGAGAAGTTTAAAAATCTAAAAACGCCGTTTTATTATTACGATACAGCCGTTCTGAACGAAACATTACAGTTATTAACTTCCGAGGCCGGAAAATATGATTACCGGATTCATTATGCCGTAAAGGCAAATGCCAATTCACGAATTCTTTGCATTATTAAAGATTACGGGTTGGGTGCTGATTGTGTCAGCGGAGGAGAAATTCAGGCTGCGTTGGATGCCGGTTTTCCGGCAGATAAGATCGTATTTGCGGGAGTTGGTAAAGCCGATTGGGAAATTGAATTGGGATTGGATAATGATATATTTTGTTTTAATGCAGAGTCTGTTCCCGAATTGAAAGTGATCAATGAATTAGCCGCTCAAAAAGGAAAAACGGCTTCGGTAGCCTTGCGTATTAATCCGGAAGTGGATGCCCGTACCCATGAGCATATTTCAACTGCCAAGAAGAGCAGTAAATTCGGTATCAACATGGATCAATTGGAGGAGGTATTGGATGTTCTTTCGACCTTGTCTTCCGTGCAATTGATAGGAATTCATTTTCATATCGGATCTCAGATTACCGATTTGGAACCTTTCCGATCATTGTGCTTAAGAGTAGAGACTTTGTTGGATCTCTTGGAAGCTCGGAACATATTTGTCGAACATGTTAATTTTGGAGGTGGTTTTGGCATTGATTACAGTCGTCCGAATGAAGCTGTCATTCCTGATTTTAAGTCTTATTTTGAAATCTTCCGGACTTATTTCAAACCTCGTCCGAATCAGCAGATTCATTTTGAACCCGGCCGTTCGGTAGTAGGGCAGTGCGGTTCGTTGATATCGAAAGTATTGTATGTAAAAGAAGGAAGTTTCAAGAAGTTTGTAGTATTGGATGCTGGATTTACCGAGTTGATTCGTCCGGCTCTTTATCAAGCTTCGCATGTAATTGAAAATTTAACTTCAGATAAAGAACCGGAAACGTATGATGTTGTGGGCCCTATTTGTGAATCTTCCGATTGTTTTGCCAAGGATATATTGTTAAATAAGGCCGATAGGGGAGATTTGTTTGCTCTTCGTTCTGCCGGAGCTTACGGCGAAATAATGGCTTCCGGCTATAATTGCAGAAAATTGCCCGAAGCATATTTTTCGGATCTGTTGTAATTTTTAATTCGAAAGGAGATGTATGGCGGATTTATTTTGAAATCGGATGCCATGGCAATCGGATTGTTGGCAGGAACGGGAATTCTTTTTTTTATACAATTGTATTATCTGGTTTTTCTGTCAAGTATAAAAAAATACCTCAAAAAAATAGGGAATAAAGAGATTGAGTTACCGCAAGAAAAACCGTCGATTTCCGTTATAATTCCTGTATTATCCGAATCTTTACATTTGCGTGATTTGTTGTCCGGAGTAGCAGAGCAGGATTATCCTTTGTATGAAGTGATTATTGTTCATGATAATTCTTCAGAGGAGATATCTCAACCGGTCTCCGAATTTGAAAACAAGTATAACCGCATACGTTCTTGTATTATTCCTTCCAACACCTTGGGACTGGATCCGAAAAAGTTGGCCATCACTATTGGAATAAAAGCCGCACGGTATGATCACTTCCTTCTTACGGAAGCCTATTGTATCCCTTCCGATAAGCATTGGATTTCTTCCATGGCCCGCCACTTTGATAATCGGACTCACTTGGTATTGGGGTTTACATCGTTGAAATTGGATCAACCCGGCGGAGTCGCGGCCCGCTATGCGGTTTTTGACAATCTTTTTACCGGATTGCAATACCTCTCTTTCTCTTTAAAAGGAAAACCTTATATGGGAATCGGTTGTAATTTAGCCTATTCCAAAGAACTATTTTTCAAACATAAAGGTTTTTCCAAGCAGTTGAATTTGCAAATCGGAGAAGATGATTTGTTTGTCGGTGCTGTTGCCGACAAAGAAAATACAGCAGTGGAATTATCTTCCGAAAGTATTGTTTTTTCTTATTTAGAAAATATAGACCGGTGGAAAGAAATAAGAATGGGAAGAGAAAAGAGTCGTTCTTATTATAAAAAACAACCGGTTCTTTT
>DAIQOU010000747.1:0-2060 GCA_036787725.1 Bacteroidales bacterium | reverse complement strand
ATTTTCACGATGAAAATAAATCCGGTTTTCGGGTAGAAGCCGTGATGGAAGACTTTCAATTGGGACTTTGTAAACGAATGAAACAAGCAGAAGATTTCCTTCGCCGAACCAATTATCGATTCGACCGGATGTTATTGAAAATAAACGGAATCGGAAAAATTATTTCCATTGAGGAAATAGGAATAATGAAAAAGAATTGGGAAAAATTAAAATTATTCTTACAATCGGATTATTCCGGATATGAAGCAGAAGATTATCTCGAGGAAATCGACGAAGTGTTACAAACACCCAAGTTGTTGCAGAAGCATCTCTTTCACTATTTTCATTGGGGCTTGGTATTCCCGGGTATTCCAACCGCACACGAAGCCGAATGGCAAAGAAAGCGGGTTGTCGGCCTCTCGGAATACGAAGGGGAGGAATGGAATGAAACCATCGAATTGACCGGCATCCAAAACGGTCAACGGCATTATCGTTTATCGGGTCAACCGCTCCCGGGAAGCCGTATCGAACCGATCAAGTATGAAGGAACCTTAGTGCTGAAACAAAACTCTTTATTGCCGTTACGGGTACAAGTTGAAGTCGAATTCCGGCTGAATGCGGGAAATAACCGATGGGTCTTTGACCTGACTTCGGAAAACGAACGGGAAACGGAAGAAAAAATCGCGGAAGCGGAAAAACCTATTCACTCACTTATTTTATAATTATGGGATTATTTTCATGGCTCTTCGACACACCCGAAGAAAAAACAACTGCAACGGTCAAACAACCGGATATAAATGCCTCTTTGCTCAAAACAGCCGAAACGATTCAAAAAATCATTATCGGTTTGATGGAGAAAGCAACCACCCCGTCAGAAAAATCCTTGGCATTCAAGGCGCAAGAGATTACCGAACAAGCCATCCGGGCTGCTGCCGACGCATCGGATCCGGAAGCCGTAAAAAAGAAAAAGGAGGTGATGAAATGGCAGGACGTGAACGAACCGATCAAGTATGTATGCCAAGGCGCCAAGGTGTTTTGCATGTACTGTTCGGTGCCGATCGGCGACCTGTTTGTCACCTCCACACAAGTTAAATTACAGGATACTTTCTGGGCTACCAACGGCGACCGCAACGGGGCTCCGGTTCCCAACTTGGTCTTCAAAGGAGTCTGCATGCATCCGAAATGGGGTATTCCAAAACCACCTTGTATCGGAGTCATTCAATTGGGGCAATGGAAAAACATTTCGCAAACGCATATCGATAATTGGAATGCGTTGTTGCGAAAGTCGACCATTCCCTGCCTGCACAGCATGCAGGACATATTCATCCTGCACAGCGGACAAAAAGCCGTCCCGGAAGAATTGAAAATCAAAACCCGGAAATTTCCCGCCATCCGCGAGATCCGATGGATGGACAAAGAGATGGAGAATACCATTACCAACTTGGGTATTATGAAAAAAGCAAGCCTTCTGATCCGAACCAAGGATTATGAGGAAGGAGAAACGGTAACGGTCACCTTGAAAGGAGAAAACGGAGCGGAAATCGCTCCCGGGAAAACAGAAATCACTGTAACGGGAACAGTCGGACCCAAAGGCATCGTCAAGATAAAAGAAGCCTACGAGGGATACAGAAAAGGCGAAGATAATGATTAAATTTGCACAACGGACATGAGAGTAATAGCAGAAGTAAAAGATGATAAACGACCGCATCAAGCGGAAGTGGAGGTAGTCCCCATAAGAAA
Organism: Bacteroidales bacterium; assembly: GCA_036787725.1. GTDB lineage: Bacteria > Bacteroidota > Bacteroidia > Bacteroidales > Azobacteroidaceae > DAIQOU01. The sequence goes on along the minus strand of DAIQOU010000747.1, from coordinate 341 downwards.
TTTCATGGTTGTAATTGATTATGATGGTAAAAGCGGATCAGAGGGAGATAATCAACGTGAAACTATTAAATTTGAAAATTTGGAAAAATATAACTGGATTGGTATCTATGCAAAAGACTTTCAAGATGCAGAAAAGCAATTAAAAGAAAAAATTCAAAAAGTAGTGGGAAAAGATGGAGAAGCTGCAAATGTAGTATTAAGGAGCCATGGAGGATTTGGAATAGATGAAAATGGAAACGCTTCTCTTGACAATATTGGGATTTACACTAATAATAACACGAATTCTCACATCCAAACATACCATTTAAACGATTTATTAAGATTAACTATTGGCATTCCTG
>DAIQOU010000227.1:0-7293 GCA_036787725.1 Bacteroidales bacterium | reverse complement strand
AACTATAGAAGAAACGTTGCATGAAATTTTTCTTTCCCTCCCCGGTGCCTTTATGGTCCGGTTTTAGGAACAAAGCGCATAACGCCGGGCTTAATGTCAAGGCATTCACAGCAGATATAACAATAGCTATAGCCAACGTGAGTCCGAACTGTTTGAAGAAAACACCCGAAGTACCGCCAATAAAACTTACCGGAATAAATACGGAAGCCATAACCAAGGTAATGGAAACAATAGCGGGAGCTATCTCCTTCATGGCGGCAAGAGTAGCTTTTTTAGGATCTTTTTCTCCATTTTCCATTTGGGCATGCACTGCTTCGACCACAATAATCGCATCATCGACCACAATCCCGATGGCAAGAACAAGGGCAAAAAGAGTCAGGATATTAATAGAGAACCCCAACACCAATAAGAAGAAGAAAGTACCTATAATCGCTACCGGAACTGCAATCGCCGGAATCAATGTTGATTTCCAATCTTGCAAGAAAATAAATACGACCAAAAATACCAGCAGAAGGGCTTCGACAAACGTATGTAACACTTTACTGATGGAAGCATCCAAAAACTCATTGGCATCCATCATATAGACTACTTTCAATCCCGGAGGAAAAGATTCGGAAGCATCTTCCATTACTTGTTTTATATTGTTAATCAATTCCTGCGCATTGGAACCGGAAGTCTGACTGATGGCCAAGAATACAGCCGGATCACCGTTGGTCTTACTGGTGACCGTATAATTCAAGGAGCCCAGTTCTACCTCTGCCACATCTTTCAATCGTAAGATATGTCCCTCGTAGGAACGAATTATAATCTCTTCAAATTCGGTCACTTCTTTCAAACGGCCGGTATACCTCAACGTATATTGATAGGTTTGATCGCTGTTCTGCCCCAATTCTCCGGGAGCAGCTTCTATATTCTGGTCTTGCAGGGCGGCAATCACTTCGGTCGGATTTATCTTATAAGAGGCCATCACATCCGGCTTCAACCAGATACGCATTGAATAATCCCGTGCTCCCATAACCGAGGCATCCCCGACACCATACACACGTTTAATTTGAGGGATGAGATTAATATTGGCATAGTTCTGAATAAATTGAGCATCATATTCCGGATTATCCGACGACATAGACATCATCAATATATAACTGCTCAATTGTTTCTTTACAGTTACTCCTATTCGGGTTACTTCGACCGGTAACAAAGGAGTGGCTGTAGATACCAGATTCTGTACATTTACGGCAGCAATATCCGGATCCGTTTCTTTAGTAAAGAAAACAGATATCGAAGCCATACCGCTATTGGAGGCCGTAGATGTCATATAGGTCATTCCTTCGACCCCATTGACCGCTTCTTCAATAGGGATTATTACGCTATTCATCACCACGTCCGCATTGGCGCCCGTATACTGAGCTGTGATTTGTACGGTAGGAGGTGCAATATCCGGATATTGTTCTATCGGCAAAGAAGCAATGCCAATGATACCCAACACAACTATAATAATCGATATTACAGTAGACAATACGGGCCTGTTTATAAATGTCTTTAACATATTATTCTGATTTTTTGAGTTATAAAGTTCTCTATCCCTCTTTCGAAGAGGAATACAACTTCACTTATTAATTGATTTGTTAGTTTTGTATTTTACCCTTTTTGTACGATCGGGTAAACTGCAAGGAAAAGAATTAAGGTTTTACGGATATCTTTTTGCCCTGATTTAAGGTAGCAATACCATCAATCACAATACGGTCGCCATTATTAAGTCCGGCTGTAACTGCATAGTTTTTTCCGTCGGGAGTTGAAATTACAGAGATGACCTTTTGCTGCACGGAGTCGCCTTCCACTTTATAAACCAACACCTTATCCTGTTGAGCAAAAGTTGCTTTCTGAGGGATTACCGGAACATTATTCAAGACTCTGGGAATGGATACTTTTCCGCTGGTCCCGCTTCTCAAGATTCCTTCCTTATTGGGAAACTCCACACGAAAATTTGCAGAGCCTGTGGTTACATTTACTATTCCCGCAATGGTTTCCAGTTTTCCTTTATGAGGATAAACCGTTCCGTCGGCCAGTGCCAATGTAATTTCCGGAGTAGCTTTTATTTTTTCGGCTTGTGTCTCTCCTTCCAAATTATTAAGGAAAGAAGAAAGTTCTTTTTCATTCAGGGAGAAATAAGCAAACACATTGTTTGTATTGGCTACGGTTGTCAACACATTGGCCGAATTTACCAAACTTCCCAATCGGAAAGGAATATCACCGATCAACCCCTCTACCGGGCTGGTTACATTTGTCCAACTCAACGTTGACCGGGCATTTTTTAAGGAAGCTTCTGCTTGAGCCAAACTTGCCAATGCCGATTGATAAGAATCTTCTGCCGTTTCGAGCTGAACTTTCCCTACAATATTTTTTTCTGCCAACGGTTTAATTCGATTCACATTTACGATGGCGGTATTCACTTGCGCTTGGGCGCTTTTCACTGAAGCTTCGGCACTCGTCACAGCTTGTTCCGCCTGTGGGGAATTAATCTTAAATAATAATTGTCCTTTCTTCACAGCCGAACCTTCATCCACATAAATGGCATCGATAAAGCCATCGATACGGGGACGTATTTCAATATCTTCCTGTCCTTTAAGTGTGGCCGGATATACCGAAAACAGCTCCACATTGGTCTCGCTTATCAGGGTGGTGGGATATTCCGGGGCGGTCATTTGCTCTGAAACATTCCCTTTATTTCCACAAGATGTTGTAAACACAACCAGAGCAACAGCTCCGCAAAAAAAATTCATTCCTTTCATAATTTTAAAATTTACTTATTTAGTTTATCGGATAATATTAATAATTGAGATGTAAATTGTTGTTGGTCCAAACTCTGATAGATCTCTATCCTCATTCTTTCGATTTTCCGTTGAGCCACCTTATACAGCTCGTTTCCCGCTTCCGTTAATTGAACTTCCACAGTACGGGTATTCACCATTCCTCTTGTCCTTTTTATCAGCCCCCGTTTTTGCAAGTTTCTTAACACAGTAGATGTAGTCATGGGATCAATTTGTGCTTTTTCCGAAAGACTTATCTGAATAACCCCATTCTTATCCCGTGAAAAAGAATGTATTGCAGCCAGAATATCAAATTGGGAACAGGTTAATCCAACTTCATCCAATATCTTTTTTTTCTTTTTCATCAGCAATTTGGCTACCTTCCACATCAAATTATCTACTTGAGAGAATTGCCTTCTCCGGATTTTTAAATTTCTCATAAACCATTATTCTTTTATTATAAGTTCACTTAGTAGAGGTACAAAAAGAAATGCGGATATCATCCTTTTCTTTCCTTTGCAAAGATCATTGATTTTAACATATTGTCTCCCCTCCTATTTTCTCCTAAAATGTCCATATTGACACATTGTGCAGTTTTGACGCATCTTTTAAATAATATTCTGATTATCAGAGAATAATTTCAATTTTCGAAATCATATTTATAGGATTATTAACTCAAAAACACCAGTCTTATGAGCGACAAAAATGTCCATATTAACTACTCTTTATAAAGAGTACTTTGATTTATACGAACTTAAATTGTATTTTTACACGATACTTAAAATCAGATCCCGTATGGCAGGAAAGCTGGAACAATTTACATTCGAAAATATCCCTACATCATCCAAATATACCATTGAGAATTTTATCGTTTCGGATGGCAAAAGGCCGGAGAATTTATCGTTTGAACATCCTTTTATATTCAAAGGAATGGTATTTGCCGTATGTTTAAGGGGAACCGGGCGCATCCAAATTAACTTTAAGGAGTATGTAATATCCGAAAATACCATTATTACCATACCTCCAAATCAGATAGTCCTGGCTATACACCGTTCGGACGATTTTCTTATCGAATTGCTTGCCTTTTCTCCGGACTATTTAATAGATATGGCTTTACCCAAAGATTATGATCTTCCCAAAAAAATACTATCTTCCCCGGTACTCCATATTACTAAAGAAGAAAGGGAAGAGATACTCAACTACCATACCTTTATAGTAACTGCTTTTAACAATAAGCGACATGCCTTGCTTAAGAATATAATTAAAGGGTTATTATATTCGTTATTAATGGTGATTGCAACAAAGTATATCGATAAAGAGAATCCTGTGGACAACAAACCGTCAAGCAGAAGCGAAGAAATTACGGAACAATTTTTTCTATTGCTTAAAGAACACCACAGGCAGGAAAGAGCGGCTTCATTTTATGCGGATAAATTATGTATCACTATAAAATATTTATCGAGTACGCTGAAAAAGGTAACCGGAAGATCTATAAACGCATGGATGGAAGATGCCGTTATCATGAGAGCAAAAATGCTTCTCAAATCCTCCGATCATACGATCTTACAGATATCGGAAGAATTAAACTTCCCGAATCCGTCTTATTTCGGACGCTTCTTTAAAAAGCTGACAAACATGACCCCGAAAGAATACCGGGATAAAAAATAAAAAGTCAACGTAAAAAGAGATTTAAGATAGGATTGTCTTTTAAATCTTCAAACGTTTTTACTTCTACATCAATCCTTTTGAAATAACTTCTGATAGTATCGTCCGCACTCAGTATATAAAGAATGTTGACTTGCTTTTTTAAAAGCCAAAGCGAAATATAATTCAGATTCTTACTGTAAAGAAGATCATTTTCTACACTGACAATTATATTATCCGCTATTTCAAGAAGGAATGCCGCAAAGGCTTCTGCATTCATTGCTTTTAATTTTTCATCATTCAGAAACAATGCGATTTTCATGTCATCCGGATTAACAAATTAAAAAATACTTCCAAAATCAGGCTTTATACAAAAACCCGCTCTTATATTCATATCATACCTGTTATAATCCAATAAGCTATCTCCCTTCCCGCTGTAAAATCGGGCAAACAGATACTGATTGGAATTTTTTGACACTCTGAATCCGGCCGTTAAGACCGTATTTACATTTCCAAATCCCTTCCGCGGATTGAATTCTCCGGAAATCCACCATTTTGCATCTTTCGTCACGTAATTTCCGGAGAATGTACCGATACCCCGATAATCTGTTAAATCCTCATTTTCTTCCCCGTCAACAAGAGGTATCCACATTTTGAGACCCAAAGCAAGTTGAAGATTAAAAAAATACTTGGAAGAAAAGCTTATCATATTCCAACTTCGGGAATCTTCACCATCCTGTCCGTTCGATTCATGTTCCAACTGCAAAAAAGCAGTTCCTTTAAACTTATTGTCATGAATAATATATTTTCCGAGGCCGATACTCGGATTATAATTACTATCCCGGAAGGGTGCAGAATCGGCATACACATCCCAAAAAGATTTTTGAGTATAGGTTATATACAAAAAGGTATTGAAAGGCAACCGGCTTTTAGTCAGCCGATGTCGTATACTGATTTGAAACAGGGCGTCGGCTGTATTCCGGTTAATGGAACCGTTCAGCGGAATTCCGGTCGTGAAATAAGTATCTTTAAATACTCCGAAAGCAGGCAATGCATCAATCACCTTTAAGACCTCTTCCTCTTCGACTTCTATCTGGTCTTTCTTATAAAAAGTAGTATGCTCCAGATGAGACCGGATGATATTGTAAATGCTGTCGTTTCCGGTCATTTCTTGAGCCATGCTTTCCAAGCCTGTTAATTGAATAAAGATTAGTAACAGGAATATGATTTTCGATCCTTTTATCATCTCATTAAGTTTTATGCAAAGGTGAAGGTATTTCAAGAAACAGGGGCATTCCTTTTTTCTCCGGAAATGTCCTTATTGACTCTTTTCCAACATTAAATAAGATTCAGAGATCTCAAGTTCAGAGAAAACCTGACTCCTGCCTTTTTCATTTTGGCATTATGAAATGATGTAAAAATCCCTACTCCGAAATATCTGTTGAAGGAAATAGAATAACCGGTTTCTATATACGATTTTACATCCGGGGTAAATAATGTTTTGATGTGAAAATTCTCGGTAAATGGCTTTCCCTGAAGAAACGGGATATGTTTTAGAAGAACGTATTTGCCGGAATAGTTGAGAAACATATTTGCCCAATACCGATTGGTTTGTATTTCATAGTTATCAAGTAAAAGGAATGAATCGAATAATGAATTCAGGTTAAGTAACAGATCCGATGACCCGAAATGTTGATAATCCGTAAAGTGTATACTATTTCTTCTTCTGTTCAGAAAAACTCCCGATTCTATTTTATAATCAATTGTATTAAAATAATCAAGATTAATCGAGTGAGAGATCCCTCCTTTCAGTTTTTGATATTTCGAGTTATTGGTTTGCCAAGAAGAAAATCCTTGCCGGTATTCAATATGAAAAACGGGTGTAATTCTGTTTGCATGCATCTCCAATGCTTCTGTAATTGAATAATTGGATCTTGGCGAATAGGATAACCCGACAGAATAATAGGTATAATCAAAACGGTCTCCCGGGAAAATATTATCTTTAATCCGGTTCCTGTTTAATAGATTAAAATCAGTGCTGTTGGTAAGTCCATGTCTTTTCTCGATACCCGCAGAAGCCGAGAGTCTGAACTTTTGATTCAGATGTATCCGATTATCCAAGGATAGAAAATCACGTTGATAAAAGAAATTATAATTTTCACCTAAAAATAAAGATGTAAAATAATTTTGATATCGGGTAAGAGATAAATTATTAAAATCTTCAGAACGCGAGCCGAATCTCAAGGCAGCCTGCCCTCTCCTCTTCTTATTATAATTATAAATGATATCACTTCCTGCTAAGATGCGATTTCGACCGGTTACATAATAAATATAAGGAAAGGCTTCTATACTCTTTTTTTCATCCGATTTAATTCTAAGATTTAACTCATTACCCAACCAAAAACCATCCACATAATTATAATCCCGAAATATCATTTTTATCCCATTATACTTTAATGAGATGTCAGCAGAGTCATTCCCAAATACATAATCTCCCCGTATAATTTTCTTTAGCCGGGATTTTGGTAGATTTGACTTCGTATTTTGTATTCGGATTGTATTCGGTGCCCGGACAACCGAATCGTGTTCACTAGGCTGTAACCTGTATTTATCCCAATAGTCTTCATTATTTTCAGTTAAAAATGAATTGATTACGGTCTTATTTCCGGCGATCTCTTCCGGATCGTGAATTACTTGTTTTTCTGAAGTTTTATTATACTTTACGGCGGTATAATATTTAATTTCGCCTCCTATTCCCACTAAATTATAAGATATATCGTTATAATAAGTAACGGGTAAATGAATATCAGCCTGAATCCGGTTATAAACAATTACAGTATTT
>DAIQOU010000007.1:2292-25040 GCA_036787725.1 Bacteroidales bacterium | reverse complement strand
GTTTTTATATTTCGAATATTTACTTTTATGCTTTCTAATATTTTCGTTTTAGAGAAAAAGTAAGTTGAAAATAGAAAGTAAAATGATAGAAAAAGAAAAAATAAGGCAATTGGAATACATTGCTGCCAAAATGAGGAAAAGATTATTGGATGTGGTATATAAAGCTAAAGCCGGTCATATTGGCGGAGGTTTATCCTCCATCAACATGCTTACAGCACTCTACTTTCATACATTAAATACCGATCCGCATCGGCCTGAAAAAGAGGGTCGTGATCGCTTTATTATGAGTAAAGGACATTGCGTAGAAGCTTTGTATTGTGCTTTAGAGGAAAGAGGATTTATAACTTCGGAATTGTTGGATGGTTATGGAACCTGTAATTCTCCGTTAGCAGGTCATCCAACCGTAAAAGTACCGGGAATAGAAGTTAATACCGGAGCATTGGGGCATGGGTTGTCGGTGGGAGTCGGTTTAGCCATTGCCGCTAAAATGGATGGAAAAAGATATAAAACTTTTGTATTGATGGGAGATGGAGAACAAGGAGAAGGGTCTATTTATGAAGCAGCTATGGCAGCCGGCCATTATAAACTGAATAATTTAGTGGCAATTATTGACCGAAACGGGTTGCAAATAAGTGATAAAACGGAAAGCGTTATGTCAATTGAACCCATAAGTGCACGTTGGAACGCTTTTGGCTGGGATGTTACCGAAACAGATGGAGACGATATGAGTGCTGTTGTACAAACATTGGATACGATTGATTATCAAATTCAAAAACCACATCTTATTGTGTCGAAAACGACCAAAGGAAAAGGTATTTCGTGTATGGAAAATATATTAAAGTGGCATCATGGTGTGCCGGACGAAGAAAGGTATCGACAAAGTCGGTTGGAGTTGGAGGCGTGTATAGACCGATTCGCAACTATTTAACTTAAAAATTACCATGAATATAACTCAAATAATCCCTTGTCGTAAAAGCTTTACGGATACGTTGTTGAGGTTAGGGAAAAAAGATAAAGATATTATAGCGGTTACTTCAGATGCAAGAGGTTCGGTCACGCTGGATCGTTTTGCCAATGAACTTCCGGAACAGTTTGTCGAAGTGGGGATTGCAGAACAGAATGCAGTAGGTGTAGGTGCCGGGTTAGCTATGGCCGGAAAGAAAGTATTTGTTTGCGGTCCGGCTTGTTTTTATGTAGCTCGCAGTTTGGAACAAGTAAAGGTCGATGTGGCTTATTCGGGGAATAATGTAAAAATAGTAGGAGTAAGCGGAGGGGTGAGTTATGGTGCGTTAGGAGCAACTCATCACAGTTTGCATGATATTGCCGTACTCCGTACTTTTCCGGGCATGCATATTGTTTTGCCTAGTGACGCTCGTCAAACCGAAAAGTTGGTAGAACAACTGCCCGATTATAATCACCCGGTGTATATCCGTGTAGGGCGCAATGCCGTTCCGGATATTTATCTGGATGATTCTTTTGATTTTCGTATCGGAAAAGCCAATACATTGATGGAAGGAAACGACATTACTCTTATCGGTACGGGAGAAACCGTCTATCATTGTTATGAAGCCGGAAAAGAACTTAAGAAACAGGGTATAAGTGCCCGAGTGATCGATATGCATACGCTTAAGCCGGCAGACTCCGAAGTCATTTTAAAAGCGGCGCGGGAAACCGGTAAGATCATAACGGTAGAGGAACATAGCATTTTTGGAGGTTTAGGTGCAATTGTGTCTGAGATTACAGTACAAAACCATCCGATTCCGATCAGAATATTAGGAATACCGGATGAAAATGCAATCCATGCCAAGCCTTTGGAGATCTTTCGTCATTATGGGATCGATTCTGCAGGAATATATAAGGTCGCCGTGGAATTTATGAAGGATTAGTATTTATGGAAAATTATATTATAGCTGTTGATCAAAGCACTTCTGCTACAAAAGCGGTTTTGTTCAATGAGAAGTGTGAATTAATTAATCGTTCTACAGTGTCTCATGAGCAGTATTATCCTCAATCCGGTTGGGTAGAGCACGATCCGGAGGAAATTTACGTAAACACCCTTCGAGCAGTAAGAGAGGTAATGGAAACCGCAAGACCGTGTGCAAATGTTGTTTATTCGTTGGCTATAACCAATCAACGGGAGACCGCAGTTGTTTGGAATAAGGATACCGGAAAGCCGGTTTATCGAGCCATTGTTTGGCAATGTCTGCGAGGAGCCGATATCTGTGATGAATTAATGGATCGGGGTTATGCCGAAATGATCAAACATAAAAGCGGACTTATTATAGATCCTTATTTTTCGGCGAGCGGAATTCAATGGATTTTGGATCATATCGAAGGTGTTCGGACGCTTGCAGAACAAGGTAAATTATTGGCGGGGACTATGGATTCTTGGTTGTTGTGGAAGTTCACGCAAGGAAAAGTTCATGCTACAGATTATACAAACGCTTCGCGGACCCTTTTGTTTAATATTCATACCTTGGATTGGGATGATGAATTACTTTCTCTCTTCACTATTCCCCGTTCTATGATGCCTCAAGTTAAACCGTGTGATTCCGTTTTCGGAGAAAGTACATTGGAGGGGTTGTTTCCTCAGTCTGTAGTCATTGCCGGAATGTTGGGTGATTCGCATGGCGCTCTTGTCGGACAAATGTGTTTTGAACCGGGGATGGGTAAGAGTACTTACGGAACAGGTTCTTCCGTGATGGTGAATATCGGAGAAAAACCGATCGAAGCTTCCAACGGATTGGTAACTTCGGTAGGCTTTGCTGCTTGCGGAAAAGTATATTATGCTTTTGAAGGAAATATTCATTGTACCGGTGCTACTATTCAATGGCTTAAAGATAAATTGAATTTAATAACTGATTCGGCTGAAGCGGAAGCATTGGCCGGGAGTGTACCCGATACCGGAGGTGTTTATTTCGTACCTGCTTTTGCAGGATTGGGAGCCCCTTGGTGGAATTCACAAGCAAAAGCCATAATTTGCGGAATGACGTTGGGTACAGGTAAATCTCATATTGTCAGAGCGGCACTGGAAGCCATTGCTTATCAGGTAAAAGACCTTGTCGATTTGATGACGACACGAGCAGATATCTCTTTGAAAGAATTACGGGTGGATGGAGGTCCTACTAAAAATAATTTTTTAATGCAATTTCAAAGCGACATGTTGGGAGTAACGATTAATCGCTTGGATATTGAGGAAGCTTCGGCACTGGGAGCAGCCATAATGAATGTGTTGGCTCGAGGTATCCGGAAATCACTCGAGGAAGTGGCCGATCTTCGACAGGCGGACTTTATTATTTCTCCTCAACGGAATGAAAAGAAGAAGGAGCGGCTGTATGCCGGTTGGTTAGATGCCATAAATAAAATTAAAGAAACGAATTAATTATATTCATCATGAAAAACAAGAAGATAACATTTGGAATTATTCTGGCTACACGCAGCTATTTCAATTCAGCATTGGCTAAAGATGTTCGGAAAACACTTACAAAGGTGTTAACGGAAAACAATTATGATTATGTGATTCTGCAGGAAGAAGATACGCCGACCGGATCCGGAAGTATAGAAACTCGGGAAGACGGGGTGAAATGTGCCGAACTTTTCAAAAAGAACCGGGAGCATATTGATGGGATTATTGTTACTTTGCCTAATTTCGGCTTCGAGATAGGCATTATCAATGCCATTCAGTTGTCCGGGTTGAATGTGCCCATCCTTGTTCAAGCTTGTGATGATGAAAATGATAAAGTGGATTTAGACAGTCGTCGAGATGCCTTCTGCGGAAAATTGTCTGTTTGTAATAATTTATATCAATACGGCATTCCGTTTACGGACACAACGTTGCATACTTATTCTATAAATAGCCCTTTGCTTCTTGAGGACATTCATCGGTTTGCCGGTATTTGCCGTGTGGTAAATAATATTCGAGGAGCTCGTATCGGTGCTATCGGCGCACGTCCTGCCGGATTCCAAACTGTGAGGGCATCCGAAAAAATACTTCAACGTACCGGTATTACGGTAGTACCCGTTGATTTGTCGGAAATAATGGGTATGGCGGAAGCTATTGGAGATGATGATACTGTTTTAATTGAACGGATTAAGGAAATACACGGGTATGCGTTTGTTCCGGAAGGATACGATAAGAAATTGAAAATACAGGCCAAGTTTGGTTTGGCGGTAGAAAAATGGATTTTGGCAAATGATATTGATGCCGTAGCTATTCAATGCTGGGATTCATTACAGTCCAATTACGGATGTGCAGCTTGTGTAACCATGAGTATGTTGGGAGATAGATTGATCCCGAGCGCTTGTGAAGTGGATATCGCCGGAGCCATTTCTATGTATATATTGACATTGGCTTCCGGTAAAGCTTCTGCTTTGGCAGATTGGAATAATAATTTTGCCGAAGATCGTAATAAATGTGTTTGTACTCATTGCGGCAATTTTCCCAAAAGTTTTGTAAATAATAAGTTGGAACTTGGAAACCTGGGAGTATTGAGTCGCACGATGGGGACGGAAAATACATTCGGTGCAGTAAAAGGAAAAGTGACTTCCGGACCGTTTACGTATTTCCGGATTTCTACCGATGACACGAAGGGTATGATCAAGTCTTATTTGGGGGAAGGAACCATTACGGATGATCCCTATGGAATGGATGGATGTATTGCCGTGACGGAAGTTCCCCATCTTCAACATTTGATGAAATATATGTGTAAGAACGGGTTTGAACATCATGTAGCAATGTGTCGCGGTAAGGTTCGAGATATTATTTATGAAGCTGTTGATACCTATTTGGGTTGGAATATCTATAAGCACGAATGAAATAATCATCCTTAAACACATACCATGCAAAAACACTTGAATCTATTTACAATCCTTTTTTTAAGTTTATCGGTTCTTTGGACAGGTTGTACCGGACATGCCGAAAAAAAAGAAAGAATAGCTGTTGTTATTTCTACATTGAATAATCCTTGGTTCGTGGTACTTGGCGAGTCAGCTAAGTCGCGTGCCCAAGAATTGGGGTATGAGGCGGTATTATTTGATTCTCAAAACAATTCTTCTAAAGAAACAGAACATTTTGATAATATCATTGCTTCAGGTTATAAAGCAATTCTGTTTAATCCTACGGATGCCAACGGTTCGATTGTAAATGTAAAGGCGGCCAAGCAAGCGGGAATTCCCGTATTTTGTATGGATAGAGAGATTAGTGTGCGCGGATTGGCTACCTGTCAAATTCTATCTGATAATTTTACGGGTTGTGTACAATTGGGGCAACAATTTGTGGAAACGGTTGGAAAAGAAGGAAAATATGCCGAATTGTTGGGGCTCGTTGGGGATAATAATACATGGAACCGTTCTAAAGGTTTTCATGCAGTGGTCGATAATTTTCCCGGTTTGGAGATGGTTGCTCAACAAAGTGCCGATTTTGACAGGAACAAGGCAATGGAAGTGCTTGAATCTATTTTGCAGGCTCATCCGGATATTAAGGCTGTTTTTTGCGGTAACGATGCAATGGCCATGGGTGCTTATCAGGCGACTCTGGCTGCCGGAAAGGCCGATCAAATTTCCGTGTTTGGTTTTGACGGAGAAGACGATGTAATAAAAGCCATCAGCGAAGGTAAAATAGTCGCTACCGGTATGCAATCGCCTGTTGTCATGGCAACGAATGCCGCCGAGTTAGCGGTCGGTTATCTGAAAGGAGAAACCGATTTCCCTCAAAAAATGCCTATCGCCGTAGATCTTGTTACGATTGATAATGTAAAAGAATATATGAAGTAAAAAGGTATGAATAAGAAGAAAATTATTTACATTATCTTGGGAATTGTTGCTGTTGTCTTCCTGCTTTACCATTCGGTTTATTTGATGAGTTTGTCCGAACGGACCGAACAATTGAAAGCCCAAACTTTTGACCCGGAGAAGGCGGTGGATCTTTTTTGGCAAGAAGCACCGGAAAAATTACCGAAAGAAGCGGTGGATTTGATAGTGTTGGATGAACAATTAAGGAAGAATCCTCAGGAAACAGCCCAAAAATATGGAAAGACTTTGGGTATTGGGGCTCCTTATTCCGTATTAGTCAAAGGAACTGCCGAAATAGAGAGCGTCCAAGACGAATTGGTTAAACTTCGGTTGAACAGTGATATAGATTACAGTATTCGTACCGGTTCAATTTTCAGTAATACCATACGGGAAGCTTCCGGTTATTTCGATTTGGATGAGTTTGAAACTACGATGGACTTTAATTTGGTCGCGATAGAAATAAATAATCGGATTGTTCGGGAAATTATTGTTCCGATCGGAATGCAATTGATTCCGGGTGCGCGGGTAGAATTTGTAGGAGCTTCAGATATTAATCTGCGCCGCCTTCCCGTTACCTCCGTTGAAATAATACCTATCCGACTCAAGATAGTGTACCCATGAATAAGGATGAACAAGCGGTTCTTGTCAGAGCCGAAAATATAACTAAACGATGGCCCGGCGTACTGGCGCTTGATAGAGTAAATTTTAATATTTACAGAGGAAAAGTAAATGCTGTTGTAGGAGAAAACGGAGCCGGAAAATCGACTTTGATGAATATTATTTCCGGTACCTATCCGGAGTATGAAGGAGAGGTATTCCTGACCGGAAAAAAAGTTCGGTTCCGAAATCCTGCGGAAGCCGGTCGGATGGGAATATCCATGATTCATCAGGAGTTAAATCTTATTCCTCATTTATCTGTTGCAGAGAATATTTATTTGGGAAGGGAACCTTTAAATAAATGGGGATTAATCGACTATCGGAAAATGCACCGGGAGGCGGCTGAGGTGTTGGAGACATTGCGATTTTCCGAAAATACGCATAAATTGGTGGGAGAATTACGAGTAGGACAACAGCAGATAGTAGAAATTGCTAAAGCTCTGTCGCTGGATGCGAAAGTGCTTATTATGGATGAACCGACCTCTTCTCTTTCGGAAAAGGAGACCCGGATTCTTTTTGACCGAATCGAAGAACTTACGACTAAGGGGGTAGGAATTGTGTATATTACCCATAAGATGGATGAACTGACTCGGTTGGCGGATTATGTAACCGTATTTCGAGATGGCAAGCTTATGGGCGAATACAAAGCAGACAGTTTATCGACTGATGAAATTATTCGCTTGATGGTAGGACGGGAAAGGAAGGATTTTTTTGTGAAAGAAGAACATCCCAAAGGAGAAAAAGTGTTGGAATTGGTCCGTATTTCCATGCGGGATTCCGAAAATAAGCATAAATATAAGGTGAGGGATGTTTGTATGCATGTTTTTGCCGGTGAAGTACTGGGGGTATACGGCTTGATGGGCGCGGGGAGAAGTGAATTATTTGAAGCGGTATTTGGAGTGCAAAACCGGTTAACAAGCGGTCAGATCCGTATGTTTGGTAAAGAAGTGGTTATAAATAATCCCGGAGATGCCATAAAGAACGGAATCGCTTTGATCCCCGAAGATCGGAAGAACGACGGATTGGTGTTGGAAATGGATGTTAGTCGCAATATCAGCTTGGCTTCTTTGAAAAAAGTACTTAAATACGGAATTTTACACCCTTCTTCCGAAAATGCCATTGCAGAATCGTTTCGGAAAAAATTATCTATTAAATCTCATTCTTGTAAACAACAGGTAGGTAACTTGAGTGGCGGTAATCAGCAAAAGGTAGTATTGTCCAAATGGTTGTTGACAGATCCCAAAGTACTGTTGCTTGATGAACCGACACGAGGTATAGATATTAATGCTAAAAATGAAATCTATAAATTGATTGATGAAATGGCAAGGCGCTCGTTGGCAGTGATTGTCGTTTCTTCCGAATTGCCGGAGATTATGGCTATATCCGATCGTATTATTACTATATGTAACGGTAAGGTTAGCGGTGAGTTTGAAAGAAATGAGTTCAAAGAAGAAAGTATTTTGAAAGCTTCTTTGCCTGTTACCGTTCAACCCGGTTAAAATATAATTTTAAGAAATCCGTATGTAAAAGTTATACTCACGAGAATAAGTACCCAACGGATTCCATACGACGTAGTAAAAATAAAAAAAGAAGGTATGAATATTACATTGAAATCATCTCTTAATTTATCGGTTTTACGACCCTTGGCAGCACTCTTGCTGATGGTAGTGGCCATGACGTTTCTGTCTGAAAATTTTGCAACTCCCGATAATTTGTTTAATGTTCTTCGTCAGGTTTCGGTCAATTTATGTATTTCGGTAGGGATGACCCTGGTGATACTGACCGGAGGAATAGACCTGTCTGTGGGTTCTATTCTGGCTCTTTCGGGAGCGATAGCTGCCGGTTTATTACGGAACGGAATCAGTTTGCAAGGATCGGATACCTTCATCGGATTTACTTTCTTGGGTTGTGTTTTGGCTGCATTGTTGATTGGCGGTTTACTGGGATTTTTTAACGGATTGATGATTACCCGGTTTAAGGTTCCTCCTTTTGTGGCAACGTTAGCCATGCTTACGATTGCCCGGGGATTGACCATGCTTTATACCAACGGATACCCCATTACCGGTTTGGGAGAAGAGTTCGCTTATCTGGGTACCGGTTGGCTGCTGGGCATGCCCATGCCGGTGTGGGTGGCCTTGATTGTTATCGTGTTTTTCATCTTTTTTATTCGTAAGAGTAAGACGGGGCGTTACATCTACGCCATTGGCGGAAATGAAAGAGCTACATTGCTTTCCGGTATTAATATTAATAAGGTAAAAATTGCAGTTTATACGTTGACCGGTATCTTATGTGCCGTAGCGGGGTTGTTGGTAACGGCCCGGCTGGACTCGGCTCAGCCTAATGCCGGGTCCGGGTATGAATTGGATTCCATCGCGGCAGTGGTTATTGGAGGCACCTCGTTGAGCGGAGGCAAAGGGACCATTGCCGGTACGGTAGTCGGTGCCCTGATTATCGGAGTATTGAATAACGGATTGGTCTTATTGAATGTTTCTCCTTTTTGGCAGCAGGTAATAAAAGGGTTGGTTATCCTTTTAGCCGTGATATTGGACAGAATGAATTCAAAAAAGAACGGATAATTTCCGGCGTTTAAAGTATAAAAAATATAATACCATGAAGCTGAAGAATATTTTATTGGCAGTGCTGTTTGGTTTGGCTCTTACGGGAAATGTTACCGGACAAAATTACATGCCTTGGAAAGGCGGTAAATTGATAGTTTCGGAAGAAAAACGTTACCTGAAACACGAAGACGGTACTCCCTTTTTCTGGTTGGGAGATACGGGATGGTTACTTCCTCAACGCCTTAACCGGGATGAAGTCGGTTTTTACCTGGAACAGTGTAAACAAGCCGGGTATAATGTTGTACAAGTGCAAACGTTGAATGCTGTTCCTGCCATGAATGTATATGGGCAATATTCGCATATCGACGGCTATAATTTCAAGGATATCGACAGAAAAGGTGTTTACGGATATTGGGACCATATGGATTACATCATAAAGTCTGCGGCTTCCAAAGGTATTTATATCGGAATGGTTTGTATTTGGGGCGGTTTGGTAAAGAATGGCAGTATGGATGTAAAACAAGCGGAGGCTTACGGGAAATTCCTGGCGGAACGCTATAAGGATGAACCGAATATTATCTGGATTATTGGAGGAGACATTCGGGGAGATGTGAAACGAGAAGTATGGGAAGCATTGGCAACAACCATTCGTGCCGCAGATCGGAATCATCTCATGACTTTTCATCCGTTTGGCAGAACCCTTTCCGCTACGTGGTTTAATGATGCCGAGTGGTTGGACTTTAATATGTTTCAGAGCGGACATCGTCGGTACGGTCAACGTAAAGGGGATGGTGATTATCCGATTGAAGAAAATACGGAAGAAGACAGTTGGCGGTTTGTGGAACGCAGTTTGGCTGTGAAACCCATGAAACCGGTAATGGATGGAGAACCGAGTTATGAACATATTCCGCAAGGATTGCATGATCCGAATGAAATTCGTTGGACAGATGCCGATGTGCGTCGGTATGCTTATTGGTCTGTATTTGCCGGTTCTTTCGGGCATACTTACGGGCATAATTCGATTATGCAATTTTATCGTCCGGGAATAAGCGGTAATTACGGAGCCGAGGTTCCTTGGTATGAGGCGGTGAAAGGTCCGGGTTTTATTCAAATGAAATACTTGAAGAATTTAATTCTTACTTTTCCCTTTTTTGAACGTATACCTGATCAACGTGTGATTGCCGGGAGCAACGGAGAACGTTATGATCGTGCCGTTGCTACCCGAGGACATGATTATTTGTTGGTTTATAATTATACTGGGCGTCCGATGCAAATTGATTTGAGTAAAATCGAAGGAGAGAAGAAAGAGGCTTGGTGGTATGGTGCAAAAGACGGGAAATTAGTTTATATCGGGGAGTTCGAGAATAAAATAACGCCTTTTCAGTACGATAGCGGCTATATGAGCGGTAGTGATCAAGTGCTGATCGTCACAGATGCTTCTAAAGGTTATATCGGAAAAGATTGGAAGGAACTGCCTGATGCACAAAAGAAGTATATGGAGAAGAAATAGAGTAAATAGAATTTTTCGAAGTGATCCGTATGTTGGAATAGTAATAACCCGCAATAAGAATGTATTTATGAAAAAGATTTTTTTTATAGTTTTATCGATCTGGGTCTTACCGACAGTCCTCAAGGCTCAAACGTGGATTTGGTATCCCGGAGATTATGAAATATGGTTGGGGAATGAAATGAATAATCGTCGAACAGAACGGGGAGCTTTTTTTCCTCCTTTTTGGAAGACGGACAGTCATTATGTAGTAGCAGAATTCAGTAAGAAATTGGAACTGAAGGAATCCGAAGAAGTTGAAATCGCTGTGGAAGGGCGCTATAATGTGAAGTTGAACGGTAAACTTCAATTCGGTGCACCTAAAAGGATGTTATTGCCGGCCGGAACACATAATCTGAACATTAAGGTTTACAATCAAGCTACTCCGCCGGCGCTGTTTGTTAAAGGAAAAACCGTAAATACGGATTCTTCCTGGAAAGTGACTTTTGAAGATAAGGAATGGATTGATGAAAGCGGGAAAGCCAGTGATAATTCGGCTACCGTCTATATGGATGCCGGGCATTGGAATTTTAATACTGCCGACCGGTTGCCTTCCCGGTTCAGTTTGTCCGTTACTCCTATGGAACCGGTGAAGATAGAATCGGTAAAGAATGGAGAACTGATTGATTTCGGGAAAGAAACATTCGGATATATAAAATTGCACGGATTGAAAGGAAACGGAACAATTAATCTTTATTATGGAGAGAGTCCGGAAGAAGCATTGGATACCGATTATTGTGAAACGCTGGATTGTTTACGGGTAGATCAACACACCGTGACGGACTTGGCAACAGACAAAACCGATGATTTTACCGAAGATTATACATTGGTTAATAGTAAGGCTTTTCGATATGTATACGTAGAAAAGACCCCTTCTCTTCATACAGATCGGATTTCTATGTTGTACGAATATCTTCCGGTGGATTATCGGGGTACTTTTCGTTGTGATGATGAGGAAATCAATCGTATTTGGGACATTGGCGCTTACACCATGCACCTGACTACCCGCGAGTTTTTTATTGACGGAATCAAACGGGATCGTTGGGTATGGAGCGGAGATGCGATTCAAAGTTACCTGATGAATTATTATCTTTTTTTCGACAGTGAATCCGTTAAGCGTACTATCCGATTGCTTCGCGGTAAAGATCCGGTAACGGCTCATACCAATACCATCATGGATTATACTTTTTATTGGTTTTTGAGTATCTATGATTATTATATGTATTCGGGAGACCGGGCATTTATTACGCAGATTTATCCGAGCATGCAAACCCTGATGGAGTATGTGCTGGGACGTACCAATCAAAACGGAATGGTGGAAGGAATGGCCGGAGATTGGGTATTTGTAGATTGGGCGGATGGTTATCTGGATAAAAAAGGAGAGTTGTCTTTCGAACAGGTTCTTTTCTGTAAAAGTTTGGAGACCATGGCTCTTTGTGCCGGCTTATCGGACGATGAAGCAGGAGTGAGAAAATATACTCGATTGGCCGATAATTTACGGGAGAAATTACTTCCTGCTTTTTGGGATGAACGTAAACAGGCTTTGGTTCATAATCGTGTCGACGGGAAACAGAGTGATGCCGTTACCCGCTATTCCAATATGTTTGCTATTTTCTTTGATTACCTGAACGAAGACCGAAAACAAGCCGTAAAAAGTTCGGTGTTATTAAATGATGATGTTTTGAAGATAACCACTCCTTATATGCGTTTTTATGAGTTGGAAGCTTTATGTGCGCTGGGAGAACAGGAAGAAGTGATGAAAGAGATGAAGTCTTATTGGGGCGGAATGTTGAGATTGGGAGCAACGTCTTTTTGGGAAAAGTATAATCCGGAAGAAAACGGCGTCCAACATTTGGCCATGTATGGTCGTCCTTACGGCAAAAGTCTTTGCCATGCATGGGGAGCAGGTCCGATTTATTTGTTAGGTAAATATTATTTGGGAGTACGCCCTGTAAAGGAAGGGTATAAAGAATTTTCCGTTACTCCGGTATTGGGGGGATTGAACCGGATGGAAGGCAGCGTACCTACTCCCAACGGAGATATCTATGTTTATATGGATAAGAAGACCATTAAGGTAAGGGCGAGTGAAGGGAACGGTTATGTTACTTTTGTCAGTCGAAGTAAGCCGAAAATAAACATCGGTCAAATTGAAAACTTAGGTAATAACAGCTATCGAGCAAGAGTGGAAACCGGCAAGGAAGTCGTTATTCAATATAAATAGAGTAGTAGATATTGTCGGGTTAATAATTATAACCATGGACTGTAAAATAACTTTCAGATTATTTATTGCAGGGGTAATTTCGATTTTACCTTGTAATGTAAAAGCACAACCTGCCGTAGAACAGTGGGCCTGCTTCGAGAAAACGGTAAAGGCATCTTCATCGGGCAACCCTTTCTCCGAGGTTGATTTTCGGACCGGATTCTGGCAGGAAGACAGTAATGATACTGTTGTTGTAACCGGGTTTTATGATGGCAATGATCGTTATATTATTCGTTTTATGCCTTTCCAACCCGGTTTATGGCACTACCGCACGGAGAGTAATGTGGCTTCTCTGTCCGGAGTGTCCGGTTCTTTCCGGTGTATTCCGGCAGTGAAGGATCACGGACCTGTTCGGATAAGAGATATGCATAGCTTTCAATATGCCGACGGTACTCCTTATTATCCGTTGGGAACAACTGCCTATGCTTGGATACATATGCCCGGGAATATACAAGAAGAAACATTGGCGTCATTGAAAGAAGCAAGATTCAACAAATTGAGAATGTGTGTGTTCCCTAAGGATTATAATCTGGTCAAGGAAGAGCCCGAAGTTTATCCTTATGAAGTAAAGGAAGTAAGGGGAGAGAAACGCATATTTGACTTTACCCGTTTCAATCCCGAGTATTTTCATCGGCTTGAAAAGCGAATCAATGAATTGAAAACATTGGGCATAGAGGTCGATTTAATCCTTTTTCATCCTTATGATAAAGGTCGTTGGGGTTTTGACAGCATGCCCGAAGATGTGAATTTAGCATATATTCGTTATATCTGTGCTCGTTTGGCTCCTTACAGTAATGTATGGTGGTCTTTGGCCAATGAATATGATTATGTTAAATCAAAAACCGAAGAAGATTGGAACATACTGATCAAAGAGGTGCGAAAAAGCGATCCTTATCATCATTTATGTTCCATTCATGGCAGTACGGCTACTTATTTTCCTTATTGGTCGGATGAAATTACTCACGTGAGTATTCAGGATGAGGCTCCGGTTGAAGAGGCCGGACGTGCTCCGATCCTTCGTAATATTTATCGGAAACCGGTCGTGGCGGATGAGGTCGGTTATGAAGGAAATTTGCCTAATCGCTGGGGACGTTTGAGCGGCCCGGAAATGTTACATCGGATTTGGCAGGGGTTGACAGCCGGTATTTATGTGACTCATGGAGAGTGTTATCGGTATTATGAAAATCCGGATACGGTTTTTTGGGCTAAGGGCGGCCGCTGGAGAGGTGAATCATGGAAACGAATTCCTTTTACTCGTCAGATGATGGAAGATGTTCCGAATCCGCTTCAAATGGCAGATGTCAGTCGTGATTGCCTCACGAGTACAGGCGGACCGGGTTATTATTTGCTTTATTTTGGAAAAGAGATGAAGGATGCATGGATATTTAATCTTCCCGAGAAGAATGCCGATTATATGAAATTGAAACCGGGAACCAAGTTTAAAGTAGAGATTATTGATACTTGGAATATGACTGTAACTCCTTATCCCCAAATTTTTGAAACCGGTGAAGTAACCGACTATCGTCTGTATGATATGAAAAATCGTTTGGTTCGTCTGCCTATGCTTCCCTATTTGTTACTTCGTATAACAGAGATTTAATGGTTTCCTGCAGAAGTCCGTCTTTTTTGTAATGTTAATAGTCTGATATATTTAAAATGAAAAGATTACCTGTTGTATTATTTTGCGTGATGATAACACCTCTTTCATTTGCGCAACTGCCGGAGCGTACTCCGGAAAATATTCAAAAGTATAAAGAGATTTGTCGCAATCATATCTATGAGGATATGAAAGGAATGTATCGTGAGCCCGGCGGAGCGTTGAAATATCCGTTTTTGGCTCCGGGAAGCAGCCAATACCTGGATATGTTGTGGGATTGGGATTCTTGGTTGAGCAATATTGCCCTTCGGCAAATATTGTTGGAAAACGGTTCGGATCAAGATCGGGAACAGGCATTAAAATACGAACAAGGTTGCGTCTTGAATTCGCTTCATTATGGAGGGATGGACGGTTGGATTCCTATTTGGATTGAAAGGGATGCGCCAAGCCGGGAAGAAATGCTTAAAACCCGTAATCCTTGGAAAAGCAATATGCATAAGCCGACATTGGCGCAACATGCTGCCTTTATAGTGAGAAATATGAAGGGAGATGCCGAATGGCTGCGTGATCATTTTTATGTTTTACAGGCCTTTGTAAGTAAATACCTGAATTTTCACCGGCACAAAGCTACCGGATTGATGTATTGGGAAACGGATGAAGCTATTGGTGTGGATAATGATCCGAGTACTTTTTACAGACCGAATGGCAGTTCGGGTTCTATCTTTTTAAATGCGTTGATGTTTAAAGAATTACAGGCAATGAGCTACTTGGCTTCCTGTTTGAATCTGCCGGATATTTCTACGTTTTTTGAGAAAGAAGCTTCCAACCTGAAACGCAATGTACAACAACATTGCTGGGATGAACGGGACGGATTTTATTATAGCGTAGACCTGAATCTGCTTCCGGTAGAAAAACCCGATATAGAGGCATTAATGCCCGGAAAACTTTATTTGCATGTGGGCCAGCCTCGCGATTACGATTGTTTGATTCAGCGTTTCAGTGTATGGAGCGGTTTTATGGCTATGTGGGCAAAAATAGCAACTCCCGAACAGGCTGAAGAAATTGTGAAACGCCATTTTCACGATACCCGGTCATTTAATGCGCCGGCAGGAATACGTACCCTTTCCCCGTTGGAAAAAATGTATAACGTGCGGGCAAGCGGTAATCCTTCTTCGTGGCAGGGCCCTATATGGATAAACGTAAATTACTTGGTGTTTAGAGGTATGGTAGAGTATGGTTTTACGGAAGAAGCCCGAGAAGTGGCAGAAAAAACAATCCTTCTCCTGGGTCGGGACTACGAACGATTTGGGGCTTTACATGAATATTACTTACCGGATAATGGCGAGCCGGTTTTGAACAAAGGTTTTCAGAACTGGAATCTCTTGGTATTGAACATGGCTGCTTGGTTGGACGGTAAACCGATTGTAACCGAATTTTAACAGGAGAGGGCCCGACATGCCACGGTTATACCGTCAAAGGATAATATCCGGGAACCGGTACGAATTTATATAAAGAATGATTTATGAAGATTAATCCGGAGTTCGAGAAAGACTTGATATTGAAATTGAATAGAGGAGATCCCATGGCTTTCAGCCATCTTTTTTCTTTGTATAAAAATCAAGTGTTCTATTATTGCATGCGGTATGTAAAGGAAAAAGAAATTGCGGAAGACCTGACACAAGATGTTTTTCTGACAATTTGGGATAAGAGAAAGATTATTGATCCCGAAACTCCTTTTTCTGCTTTTTTGTATACAATTACCCGAAATCTGATTTTTGATACTTTCCGTTCTTTGGAGGCTCGTTCACGCCTGTATCGGACCTTATTGGCTCATGCTGTTGATTATACCGAAGAAGTCGAAAAAAAGCTGGAAGAAAAGAATATACGCGAACTTCTTCAACAAGCATTGAAGGGATTAACGGAAAGACAAAGAGAAGTTTTCTTGTTAAGCCGGGAAAAGGGGTTGTCGCACAAAGAAATAGCCCTTAAACTGGATATATCGTTATATACGGTACAAG
This sequence comes from Bacteroidales bacterium, assembly GCA_036787725.1. Taxonomy (GTDB): domain Bacteria; phylum Bacteroidota; class Bacteroidia; order Bacteroidales; family Azobacteroidaceae; genus DAIQOU01. Next base: position 8,614 of record DAIQOU010000007.1, on the reverse strand, counting down.
ACCACATTAAAGACGCATTAGAAAGGATTCGTACTTATCTTCTGAAATTCATAGAGTTGTACCCTGTTATTCTATGGATTGTATTGTTAAAATACATTAAATAACCTTTTTTATATCCCTGTTCTTTTTAAGGGATCCGTATTTATTTATAGAAGCGGGAAGCAACGTGTCGAACGAAAAAACTACGATAATGAAAAGTCGGTGGAAGCGGTTTACGGATAAAATTTATACTCTTTCGGATTTGGATGTGTTACTGACTCAGATTCGAACGACTGCACGGGAGGATTTTGAAGAAGTTTCCCAACAACTTTGGAAGGAAGCGGAATTAATGAATAATCCTTCCTTGACAGAGTTAATGGAAAATGAACGAATCGCTTTTGAGTTGTTGAATTATAGGAAGAAGAAAGAACGTACCAACCGGATTGTGCGAATGAAGAAGTGGGGGAGTATTGCTGCTGCCGTTATTCTATGTATTTCTTTTGGCGGTATATATTATTTTCATGTGCATAAACAAACTTCAATCGTTTTCTGCGAAATACAGGTTCCTTACGGAAAGATGCAGACGGAAACCTTGCCGGACGGTACGATAGTCACCCTCAATGCCGGATCTGTATTAAGATACCCCGAAAAATTTGATTCGGATAAAAGATATGTGGAATTTACGGGGGAAGGCTTTTTTGATGTTTCCGAAGGGAAAAATTGCCCGTTTATTATTAGTACAAAAGGATATGACGTAAAAGTATTGGGTACCTCTTTTAATCTTCAAAATTATGTTGAAAGCGAACACCTGAGTTTGACGTTATGCTCGGGGAAAATACAGTTGATCTTCGAGGAAGAACAGATAAGTCTTCGTCCGGGAGAACAACTTCTTTTGAATAAGCAAAATAATGAATTGGAAAGAAGTAAGGTAAATGTTCGGAATTATACTTCTTGGATGAAGGGTAAACTTTATTTTAATAAAACCCCGATTGAAGAAGTCGTAAGAATGTTGGAGAGGTATTATGATTGCCGTATTGAATTGGACTCCCGAAGTGTATTTACCAATAAAGTATCGGGTACGCATGATAATAAAAGTTTGGAGGCAGTCCTTCATTCTATTGAATTGGCTACCGGGATTCAAAGTCGAAAAGAGAATGAACGCTACATATTATACAAAGAGAATTGAGAAGATATAAAAGATAAAAAATCACTTTATTAGTTAACTGTTATGAGAATATTACCCATGAAAACACTGCGAGTCCGGCAGATGATTCTTCCGGTGCTTATGCTTGCTCTCTTGGCGGGGACCGGGCAGAAAATGTATGCTGTAGAAAAAGAAGTGCAAAACATTACCCTGAAAGTGGAAAAGGCAACTCTTTCGGATATTTTTGCGGAGTTGAGTAAACAATCCGGTTACGAATTTTTCTATGATGAGGCTATTATAGGAAAAACCGGGGGAATTAATTTGGAGTTGGACAATGTTTCGTTTAATGAAGCATTGTCCCGGATCGGTAAGTTGGCCAACCTGAAATTAAACCGGGTTAACAATACCATTGTGGTCAGCCGGAATTCGGAAGGAAAAAACTCGACGACAGCCTCCGAAAATGCAGTCCGACGGAAAATTTCGGGAGTGGTAAGGGATGCGAATAATGAACCGTTGATCGGAGTAAGTGTAATGGTAAGAGGGAGTACAACCGGAACCGTTACCGATATGGACGGGAAGTTTGTTTTGGATAATGTGGAAGATAAGTCTGTTTTGCTTTTTTCATATATCGGGTATGTTTCGCAAAGTGTGGAAGTGGGAGAACAGCAGGTAATAAACGTTACTTTGGCCGAAGATAATCAACTGTTGGAAGAAGTGGTGGTAATCGGATATGGAGTACAGAAAAGAAGGGATGTAACCGGAGCCATTTCATCCATTAAAACAAAGGATATAGTTGCCATTCCCACTACCAATGCGTTGGAAGCGTTGCAAGGAAAAGTAGCCGGGGTGGATTTGATCAGTACCTCCGGAAAAGCGGGAGCAGACCTTTCTTTTACCGTTCGCGGAGAACGCTCATTGAATGCGAGCAATGCACCGCTTATTTTGGTAGACGGCATCGATTACGGTACCACATTGGATATTAATCCTTCGGATATAGAGTCTATCGAAGTATTGAAAGACGCTTCTTCTACTGCGATTTACGGTACACGCGGTGCAAACGGTATTATTATAATTACAACCAAAAAAGGAGTGGAAGGAAAATCCAAAATTTCATTGAATGCTTTTGTTTCTTCCAATATGATTACTTCCTATCCGGACATTATGAATGCCAAGCAATATGCCGATTATAAAAGAGAGGCTTATCGGGATCGGACTACGGGGGAATTTGCGGATGATGCTGCCGTATTTGCACCATTGGAGTTGGAATACCTCACGAAAGGATACGATACCGATTACCGTGACCTGATGATGGGAAACGGCTTTAATCAAAGTTACGAGTTATCGATAGCGGGAGGTAATAAAAATACAACACACATTATTTCATTGGGCTTTCGGGATGAGAACGGATTGTTTAAGAATGATGATTATACACGTTTTAATGCTCGTATCGGATTAGATCATAAAGTGTTTGAAAATGTCCGGATCGGTGTCAATTTTCTTTATACTTATAAGGACCAAAACAATCGATACAGCCCCATGAACCAGGCAAATAAGATTGTTCCTATTTCCAAACCGTATGATGAGGAAGGAAAGTTGGAAATGTATCCTTCGCCGGGTTATAATACGCAAATGAATCCGTTGCTTGACGATCAAAAGGGAATGCGCGTGGACAATTCGATTACGGAACGGATATTCAGTACTTTATATTTGAATTGGAACATTACAAACGATTTGTTTTTCAGAACGACACTGGGTGTGGATTCCGAGAATTTCAGAAATGGATTTTATTGTGATATGAATTCATTACAGGGGGGAGGAGTTGCTTCTCAATCTTCCAAAACACATCGAATCCGCAGAAAGATTACTTGGGAGAATGTGCTTACTTATTCCAAGGATGTCGATATACATAGTTTCCAAGGAATGGTGGGAACAAGTACCAATATGAATCGTTTTGAGGAGACGTATGCCGGCGGAAAAGCGCAGACATTCGGCGGAAATGAATTTCATAATTTGGGATCCAATTCGAAAGAAAAAGAGATTGGCAGCCGGTTGGAAGAATCTCAATTGGCTTCTTTCTTCGGAAGAATTAATTATAAATTATCGGATCGTTATATGCTTACAGCGTCTTTGCGTGCAGATGGTTCCTCCGTTTTTGCAGAAGGACATAAATGGGGATACTTCCCGTCGGTGGCGTTGGCCTGGAGAATAAATGAAGAAGCTTTTTTGAAAAATGCAGAGGCGATATCCAATTTGAAGCTGAGGTTGAGCTGGGGGGAATCCGGTCAATGTGCTATCGATCCGTATCAGACGGATGCATTGCTGGGCACATCTACTTATTCTTTTTATAATGATGTATCTTATGGTTTATATCCGAAAACCATGTCGAATACAAAGCTGACATGGGAAACTACCGGCGTGTATAACCTCGGTATCGATTTCGGATTCTTCAAAAACAGAATTTCGGGTGCGGTGGATATATATACTTCCGAAACCCGGGATGTATTGATGAGACGCGTGATCCCTGCTACCAACGGATATACCGATGTAATGGAAAATATAGGGAAGACCGGGAATAAAGGAATTGATGTTACGTTGAGTACAATCAATATCATGCAGAAGGATTTTACGTGGGCTACGGATATAACCGTTTCTCATAATAAAGAGAAAATAAAAGAACTGGCTTCGGGAATGACCAAAGATGAAGCCAATGCCTGGTTTATCGGTTATCCGTTTAAGGTGTTTTATGATTATAAGAAAGTCGGAATTTGGCAATTGGGTGAAGAAGCCGCTGCTGCCGAGAACGGACAAGTGGTCGGAGATATCAAGGTAAAGGATATAGATGGAGACGGCAGTATTACTCCGGATGACCGTCATATATACAACCGGCGTCCTCAAGTTACTTTTGGAATAAATAACAGCTTTAAATACAAAGATATCGATTTGTCGTTTTTTATTTATTCCCGCTTGGGACAATGGATTGCCTATGATTGGAACACTACCTACCGGGTAAATGCGGTGGAAAATGGTGCCAATGTCGACTATTGGACTCCCGAAAATCCTACCAATGCTTTTCCCCGGCCGAATAAGAGTACTCAATACAATCAGGTGAAATATTATAATAGTTTGAAATATGAGAAAGGATCTTTTTGGAAAATCCGGGATATTACATTGGGCTATACCCTCCCCAAGAGAGTGCTCGGAAACATCGGGTTATCTAACCTTAGAGTATATGCTACTGCCAAGAATTTCTTTACATTCAGCGAAATTGATAATTATGATCCGGAAATGGAAGGAAGCATTACTTTCCCGTTGACGAAACAGTTGGTGTTTGGTTTGAATTTTGATTTCTAAATGTTCTACTTTATATCGAATAAAAAAATAACGTATGAAAAGGTTTATATTAATATATTCGTGTTTGGCAGTGTTGTGTTTTGCCGGATGCTCTGATTTTTTGGAAGAGAAGAATAAAAGTCAGGTTTCGCTGAATAGCGGATTTTATGATACCGAGTTGGGGATGGAGTCCATTGTAAGTTCTTGTTATACGACTTTACGCTTTTGGGGAGGAAAAACATTTGGCATATCGATGGGCGACAGCGGTACCGATATAGTGGCAGATGCGGGATGTGATTATCCGGCAATGGCTAATTATACCAATGCATTGGGCGGTACCGATCCGGTCTGTGAGTTTGTCTATAATCGTTTTTATGCAGCGATCAATTATTGTAATGTTGCACTTGAACATATTGGGAATGTCCCTGTCAGTCAGACCCGGAGGGATAAACGGGAAGCGGAAGTTCGTTTTTTACGGGCCTATTTTTATTGGATCTTGGTAGAGTCTTTTGGTGACATTTATTATACGGAATCTTCTACTACTTCGGTGAATGACAAACCGGTGAAAACATCGGTCGAAGAGGTATACGGTAAAATTTTTGCGGATGTGGATTTTGCCCTCAACAGTCCTCTTTCTGAAGAGCAGAGCGATGGCGGACGTATAACAAAATGGACGGCGAAAGCTTTCAAAGCGCGTTTGCTGTTGACTCGGGCTTCTACACTCAACAGCGCCGATTATTATGAGAAGGCATATGCTTTGGCCAAAGAAATCATTGATAACGGACCGTTTGAATTAAATAAAGATTTTGCTTCCGTATTCGATATGGCTCATTCGGACGGAAACGGTAATAAGGAAGTCATTTGGTATGTAGATTACTCTTCTTTAAATCAATTGTATAATCAGGAAATGGATGATCATACCATTCGCAGCGGAGGCAATCATACTCATTTGGCTTATTGTATGAAGTATGACGATCAGCCGGGTATGAAAAGAACCGTCGAATACGGTCGGCCGTTTGTGTGGTTTATGCCCAGCCGATTTTTATTGGACCTGTATGAGGATGAAAATGACCAACGTTTTGAAGCTACGTTTCGTTCTTTATGGAAAGAGAACGGAGGCAGCAAAGGGGACTATACTTTAATGCAGGATGGAGACACGGCTATCTATGCCATCCGGGGCACGGCAACGAATGAAATGCGTGCGTGGGCGAAGAACCGGTATCAAATTTTGGATCGTACGACTATTTATAATGAAGACGGATCGGTGAAAAACCGGAAGCAGTTTATGTCTATCCGTAAATTTGAGGATCCGACCCGGGCTACAGTCAGTGAAGACCGCAGCAGCCGCGACGCTTTTCTGATCCGATTGGCCGAAATGTACCTGATCGTAGCGGAAGCCGGCGCCAAGACAGGGAAATCGGATGCTTTATCTTATATGAATACATTGAGGAAAACCCGGGCCGTTTCCGGAAAAGAAAAAGAAATGGAAGTAACCCAAAACGATATCGAGAAAATTGATTTCATTTTGGACGAACGGGGAAGAGAATTGGTGGGTGAACACCTGCGTTGGTTTGATCTGAAACGCTGCGGGGTGGAGAAATTCCTTGAACGAATCAAAAAAGGGAATCCCGATGCCGGTAAAAATGTGGCAGCTTATCATATGGTAAGACCATTCCCTCAAAAATTCCTGGATGCCATAACGAATAAAGATGAATTTTTACAAAATCCTCAATATAATTAAGGACTTCCTTTTTCAGAAGCTGTTTAATGGATATTCGGGGGAGAAGCTCCCCTCTATGCAGGTGAGTGTCTCCCCTCTATACAGGTGAGTGTCTCCCCTCTATGCAGGTGAGTGTCTCCCCTCTATGC